>JBBSHC010000151.1:0-7154 GCA_038253425.1 Leptolyngbyales cyanobacterium
CGTCTTGACGCGTTTTTCTTCAAAAAGGTCTTAGAACAAGATGGCGTGAAGAGCAATTTGTTCAATCAATGCCTTCGCTTTAATCAATACAATCGGCAAAAAGCGCTCTCTGCAACAAATTCAACGCTTTTGGTGTTGTCGAATACCTTTTACGTGAAACTACTTACAAAAACTTTAAAAAACCTGGAACATCCCATAAAGATTCTACTAAAAGCGTCTTTAGGGTGGGCATCACCGAGAACCCACGGTTATGGTTGGGTGCATGAGTCCAAACTCTTTCGGTATCATTCCCAGTCAAGGTTTACTTATGCAGAATGTACTTGCCCGTCCTCAAGCAGCGATTGTTCAACCCGTTGGTTCACTCAATTCTGGGAACGCCATCACATTTCAACATCAGTTGAATGCGGCTGTTTTGTCTGAACAGCATTCTAGCTTACTGGTTGATATGGGTCAGGTTGAGTCGATCGATAGTGCTGGTTTAATGGCACTAGTATCTGCGTTAAGCATGTCTCAACGTTTAAACAAACGGTTCAGTCTATGTTCCGTTTCACGCTCTGTCAAGATCATTTTCGAGCTGACTCAACTCGATCGTGTCTTTGAGATTTTGGATAGTCATCATACATTTGATAGCGCGATCGCTTAAATAGGTTACGGTCGTGTTTGTCTTTGTAGAAGCCAGCAGGGATGTATAAATCTAGGTGCATCTGCTGGCTTCTTTGCTTTTATTTGAGTTGTCCCCTGCTTGTGAGTTTGACGCTTTCGATTGGAACAACTGAGACTGGAGCAACCTTGTTATACTGAGCAGTGCCACAAACTTGTTGATGCACCGAATGTATAAGAGGAATCCGCCGTGGCAGTTGCTATTGAAGCGTTACTGACTCCAAAAATTCTAAAACCAGCTCGGTATCTGGGCAACGAACTGGGAGCGGTTCATAAACCGTGGGATCAGGCGGTGATTCGGTGGGTGCTGACGTATCCAGAGCTTTATGAAGTGGGTGCTTCAAATCGTGGGCATATCATCCTTTACAACATTCTTAATGCTCAGCCGCGTCAACTGTGCGATCGCTCGTATCTTCCAGCGCCAGATTTAGCAACCAGCCTGCGATCGACCCAAACACCCTTGTTTGCTGTTGAGTCGCGTCGTTCTTTAACTGATTTTGACGTTCTAGGGTTTAGTCTCAGCTACGAACTGGGAGCAACCAATGTTTTGGAAATGCTTGACCTTGCTGGCATTCCGCTAACCTGGCGAGAACGACGGCAAGCAGAGCAAGCCTATCAGCAAGAAATGTCAGATGTTGCCCCACCTGCATCCTACCCATTAATCTTTGCAGGCGGACAGACAGCGACCTCGAATCCAGAACCGTATGCTGACTTTTTTGATTTCATTGCCCTGGGCGATGGCGAAGAACTATTGCCGGAAATTGGGCTGGTACTTGAAGAAGGCAAGCTTGCAAGCTTAAGCCGGGAAGCACTATTGCTGGATCTGGCGCAGGTGCCAGGCGTCTATGTACCTCAGTTTTATGACATGGCACCCGATGGCTCTGTGCATCCCAACTGCCCTGGTGTACCTGCTCAAGTTTTGCGCCGAGTATCAGATCCCATGCCGATGTATGCGGTGGGTTTGGTGCCCTATGTTGAAACTGTGCACGATCGCTTAACCGTAGAGATTCGGCGAGGGTGTACAAGAGGGTGCCGTTTTTGTCAGCCGGGAATGCTCACCCGTCCCGCACGGGATGTCGAGCCAGCAGCAGTAGTCGATGCGATCGAACAGGGTATGAGAGCCACGGGTTACAGTGAGTTTTCGCTGCTATCACTCAGTTGCTCTGATTATCTGGCACTGCCCGCTGTTGGGATGGAAATTAAGAATCGCCTCAAAGATGAAAACATTTCGCTTTCGTTGCCCAGCCAACGGGTCGATCGCTTTGACGAAAACATTGCCAATATTTTAGGCGGTACCCGTCAATCAGGTCTTACCTTTGCACCAGAGGCAGGCACCCAACGTCTGCGCGACATCATTAATAAAGGGTTGACCAACGAAGAACTGCTGCGGGGCGTCAAAACGGCATGGGAACAAGGGTGGGATAAGATCAAACTTTATTTTATGATTGGTCTTCCTGGGGAAACAGATGTAGATATTGTCGGCATCGCTGACACCGTACGCTGGCTGCAACAAGCCTGTAGCGCCAAGGGCAGAAAGCGGCTCAACCTCAACCTCACCATTTCTAACTTCACGCCTAAACCCCATACGCCGTTTCAGTGGCACTCTGTTTCGACAACGGAGTTTGCGCGCAAGCAACGGCTGTTGAAAGAGGAATTTCGTCGCATTCGAGGGTTGAAGGTTAACTTTACCGATATCCGCATCTCAGCGATGGAAGACTTTGTGGGTCGGGGCGATCGCCGCTTATCCACTGTGATTCAACGGGCGTGGACATTGGGTGCCGGGATGGATGCCTGGTGGGAAAGTCTCGATCGTGCCTTTGCTGCCTGGACACAGGCGATCGAAGAATCGGGGCTAGGCTGGAAATATCGCCAGGTCGAAAACGGTGAATGGAACGTTTTTGAGCCAAAGGATCAAGGCTTACCGCTAAAAGATGAAACAGACACAGAGCCGGACGCTTCGCAGCAGCAAGCTACACCTGTTAGTGTGGCTTTAGATGTGCCGCTTCCCTGGGACCATCTTGATACAGGCATCGATAAACAGTGGCTTAAGGATGATCTTCACCGGGCACTACAAGCCGCAACGGTACCAGATTGCTCCTTTGACGGTTGCTCTCATTGTGGTGTTTGTGGCACTGATTTTGGTCATAACGTTGTCGCTCCACCACCCGTCATTCCACCGTTTGTCGGTCATTTTGCGCCCAAGCAGCAGCGGGTGCAGCGGGTGCGGGTGTGGTTAGGCAAACAGGGTGAAATGGCATTGGTCAGCCATCTTGATTTAATTCGCTTGTTCGATCGCGCGGTGCGACGGGCTGCCCTACCGATCGCGTTTACAGGTGGGTTTCATCCTGGACCTCGCATTATTCCTGCAAACGCCCTTCCCCTCGGTGTCACCAGTTCCGGCGAAATTGTTGATTTTGAGTTGACTGAAACGATCGACGTTGCGACCTTTCGGGCAAAGTTAGCCGCCCAACTTCCGGCAGAAATGCCAATTTATCACATTGAAACCGTTGATGTGAGCGCACCTGCGGCGACTCAACTGCTGGAACGGGCGGAGTATGTCATCACGGTTGGTCTGATAGAACCAGCCGAGCCGACTGCTGCCATACCGTTCGCCTCGCTTCAAGACTGGCAGCAATGGATCGATCGCATTCAAGCCAGCGATGCCATCTGGTTTCAGCAGACGAATAAGGCAGGCAAGACTCAAAACGTCAATGTACGCGATCGCTTGTTTGCTCTAACGGTAGAAACTGTAGAGGCAAGGGATAACGAATCTTGCCATACTGCCGCTATCCGTTACATTGGCAGTTGCCGAAACGATGGTACGTTGCTACGCCCTGACCACGTTGTTTACATGCTAGAACAGGTTTCACATCAGGAGTTGCAACTATTGCAAACGCACCGCGATCGCTTGTTCTTGGCGGCATCGATCCACTGAGTAACTGCGATCGAGTCATCGTCCGCACCATCAATCTTTCAATAGCCCTTCGCCATAAGATTTTGTCGTCTGTCCTCAATCGATAGTCAACGATTCTTGAATTTTAGTGGCAGAGAAATCTGTACACGCTATAATGCAACACAATAGAGGCTGTTGCGGGTTGAAGACTCTTAGGAGTACCGCTAAGTGAACCAGCAGTTGGTGCTGGAAACAGCTTACTTTGTCAGACTTCTTGTTCATTCTTTGCAGAACCCAATGCCTTCTTTTATAGACAGGCGTTTCGTTAATGTGATTGATTGGTGATTCAGTGGTCTATCGCCCCATGCAACCGATCTGAGGCTGTTAGAGATTACCTCGCCTCAGGATGGAAGCAGCTTTATTGCTTCTGCGTAATCACGGAGCTTACAGGTTATGCAGCGGCGCGTTTGCACGAGCAAGAGCGAGAGGAAGCCCAGTTTAGCTTCTCTCGCTGCCGCCAACTCTTGAGGAAATTGAATGTCAAAGCAAATTGTTATCGCAGAGCAGCATCGGATCGCTGCCGTTTTTTCCGAAGATCAGATTCAAGAACTCATCGTCGCCACGGGTAGCCACCAGGTTAGTGATGTTTACCTGGGTATTGTTGAAAACGTCCTGCCCGGTATTGACGCGGCGTTTGTCAACATTGGCGATAGCGAACGCAATGGCTTTATTCACGTGACGGATTTAGGTCCTCTCAAGTTACGCCGCATGGCTGGCTCGATTACTGAATTGCTAGCACCGCAGCAAAAAGTGCTGGTGCAGATCATGAAGGAGCCAACGGGTAACAAGGGTCCTCGTTTAACAGGCAACATTTCCTTGCCAGGGCGCTATTTGGTGCTCATGCCGTACGGTAAGGGCGTCAATTTGTCCCGTCGCATTCGCAACGAGAATGAGCGGAATCGGCTGAGGGCACTGGCAATTTTAGTGAAACCCGCTGGCATGGGTATTGTGGTTCGCACGGAAGCGGAGAACATGCCAGAAGACGCCATCATCGAAGACCTGGAAGTCTTGCAGAAGCAATGGGAGATGGTGGTGCAGGAAGCAACTACAACCCGTGCACCTGCTTTGCTGAACCGTGATGATGACTTTATTCAGCGCGTCTTACGAGATGTTTACAGTGCGGATGTCAACCGGATTGTGGTTGATTCTCACACCGGGTTGAAACGGGTGAAGCAGCAGCTAACCAATTGGGGCGGTGGTGATTTGCCACGGGGTGTGTTGATTGATCATCATCGCGATCGCATCCCAATCATGGAGTACTTCCGCATTAATGCCGCTATCCGGGAGGCGCTCAAGCCGAGGGTTGATTTGCCTTCAGGTGGCTACATTATTATCGAGCGAACAGAGGCGCTAACGGTAGTTGATGTCAACTCTGGCTCATTTACCCGCTCTGCCACAGCCCGCGAAACAGTACTCTGGACGAACTGTGAAGCGGCAACTGAAATTGCCCGACAGTTGCGGCTCCGCAATATTGCAGGGGTCATTGTCATTGACTTCATTGACATGGATCAGCGGCGCGACCAGTTGCAAGTGCTAGAACATTTCAACAAAGCGCTAAGGGCAGACAAATCACGACCACAAATTGCCCAACTCTCAGAGCTCGGTTTAGTCGAGTTAACCCGCAAGCGTCAGGGCAAAAATATCTACGAGATCTTTGGTCGCGCTTGTCCTACCTGTGGTGGCTTGGGGCATTTGGTGCATTTGCCAGGTGAGCCTGCCGATGCAGAAGGTGAGATGATCGAGCGCCCCACTGCTGCCGCTTTGCGAGAAGCACGCACCACCGATCGCAGCATTAGTGTGCGCGGACGTGGACGTGAAACTGTCTTGCCAGAGTTGACTAGTTCGCCAGAGCCAACCTGGGAAGACCGGAGCGAAGAGTTTGATGATAGTGGCGATATGCAAGAGCTAGGGCTAAATCATCCTAGCTATCAGGAAATTGGTGGTAACAATCGCCGTCGTCGCCGCCGCCGTCCCGGTGATGATGCGCCCTTACCTGCCCGTTCATCACCACCCGCTGCGCCAACCCTTAAGGTTGACCCTATGCTTGATGGAGAGGTTGCTTCTACACCAGAAATGCCCTTGATCAATCGCGCCGATCGCACCGATCGACCAACCCGTGGACGCGGTGGACGCGGACGTGGTGGACGCGATGGTGTAACGCCAGAACTCTTACCGCGCGATCGCGATGTTGCTGCTGTACCGGAACCAGTAGCGATACCGGATGTTCCCTACAGTCGTGAGGGGGCACCGGAGCCGAGCTATCCCGAAGAGCGCCGAGGGCGATCGCGACGAGACTCCACTCGATCGCCACAAGAACCGCCAGAAGTGATTGCAGTTGAGATGACGCCGGATGAACAAGACGTTTACGCGTGGATGGGTATCTCGCCATTGGTCTTATCTAATCAAACGGTGAAAAACCCAAAAACAGCCCTGATTTCAGTCGTTTTACCAGGGGAGGCAGGTGAATTAGCATCTGTGCCGGAACCGGAACAAGTGACGCTGACACCTCAGCTAGAGAAGTTAGAGCCTGCAACAAGCGGCATTGCGCCACCGAAACCAAAGCGTGTAGAAGCAGAAGCGGTAGAAACCAATTCAGTTACTTCAGATTTGCCCAATGTTCGCAATAGCCCCAATGTTAGCAGTAGCATTGAGCCTGCCCTAGATGTGACAGATTTAGCTGAAGCAGAGTCAGAAACTGATGGTACGCCTGCTGTACGTCGGCGTCGGCGTCGTTCTTCGGCAGCAGCGGGAGAGTAAGTTCG
Source organism: Leptolyngbyales cyanobacterium (assembly GCA_038253425.1). GTDB lineage: Bacteria > Cyanobacteriota > Cyanobacteriia > Leptolyngbyales > Leptolyngbyaceae > Stenomitos. Next base: position 6,376 of record JBBSHC010000151.1, read on the forward strand.
ATGCAAGTGAGTTCGTCAACAAATCATCGCCAATGGAGCGCAAAACAGGACTGACTGACGCTCATTTAACAATCTTGGGCTTGAGCGAGGAACATTGCTTACTCTCCCTCATTGCTGGGGTTGATGAAGTTGGTCGGGGTGCGCTATTTGGACCGGTGGTTGCTGCGGCTGTCATTCTGCCGGACGAAGCTTTATCTGAGTTGGCGATCGCAGGGGTGACTGACAGTAAGCTTCTTTCAGCAGTGCAGCGATCGACGTTAGCAGCGCAGATTCGTTCCTGTGCAGTTGCTTATCAGGTTTGCTACGCCTCTGTTTGGGAGATCGATCGCCTGAACATTCTGCAAGCCTCTCTTTTAGCAATGAAACGTGCCGTCCTCAAGTTAAAGGTAGCGCCGAATCTTTGTTTAATTGATGGCAATCAGCGTGTCCCAAGCCTTCATCTTCCCCAGCAAACGATGGTCAAGGGCGATCAGCGATCGCTCACGATCGCGGCTGCCAGTATTCTTGCTAAAGTCTGGCGGGATGAGCTGATCACACGCCTATCAACCAAATATCCGCAGTATAACTTGGCGTCAAATAAAGGTTACGGCACACCCGCTCATCGACTGGCACTGCAACAGCACGGACCTTCTCGCTTTCATCGGCGATCGTTCAGCCCGTGTCGTCTAACGCCTATGGTTGAGGGGCTATAGCGAAGTAGCATCGTGGGAGCCGTCAGCCGCCAACAAACAGTCAATCGCTGCAAGTACTGTTGCTCTTCTTTTGCTATACCTTTTTGA
>JBBSHC010000152.1:0-7116 GCA_038253425.1 Leptolyngbyales cyanobacterium
ACCATCCACCTCCAGCACTGAAACGCTATGACCGTAATAGGTATCGGGTCCATAGTGCATCCGGATGCCAGGATAGGAACAGGTTAGCTTGCGTCCGCAGGGCACCCAATCGATCGTTGAACCCTCATCAAACAGGTACGCTGGCTCAAAGCCCTGTACTTCATCGCGTTGAATCATTTGAACGCGGAGAACGCGGCGTTCTTTGTCGTCTTTGATGAGTTGGGTTGGCAGCACCTGAATGACCACATCCGCAAAGCCCTTCTGCGGGTCGATGTAGGCTTTAAAGTCAGGACGGCGGGAGTTAATTGCTGCTAACACGTCTTCGTAGGTGTGCCCCCGCTCCGACATATCGCGCTGAATTTTCCAGGCAATCTTTACTTCATCACTGATGTCAAGATAGACGCTGAAATCTAGCAGGCTACGCACGCGCTCATCGTACAGCGGATGCAAGCCTTCAATCACGATGATGTGATTGGGTGCAATCAGTTCAGGCGGATCAATCAGACCCGTCTCATGGTTATAGATCGGCTTGTTGATCGTTTCACCGTGCTTGAGCGCTTTGATCTGTTCGTACATCAGGTCAAAGTTGTTGGCTCGTGGATCGAGGGCGGTGATGCCTGTCTCTTTGCGCTGCTTCCGGTCCAGACTGTGGTAGTCGTCAAGGCAGATTACCGTCACGAAATCTTCCCCAAACAAATCGGTTAGTCGGCGCAGAAAGGTGGATTTACCGCACCCGGAGTCTCCGGCAACGCCGATCAGAACCACGCGGTCTGGCTTACTGGTCATAGGTTTCCTCTAAGCGAAAAGATGTCTACTAACTGTGTCTTGAGTTAAGCTTTAGCAACATTTCACGGGTGATTGCGCTTGTTAGCAGAGCGGCATCTTTGCAGAATTTCGCCCACCTTCCACCCATTAAATTCCCACGCAAAATGGTCTGGCATCCGATCTACCAACGTGGTAATCAGATTACTTCCAATGATGGAAGGCTCGGAACCATTTTAGTAAGTATTTAGTACTACTGCTACTGCAATCTTACCAAAAACGGGATCGTCACTACAAGACTTGTAACGAATTGATTTTTGACGCTGCATGGAAGGCGTTAGCAGCGATCGCGGATAATGATCAATCTTACAGTCTTAATGATCATTGGGGCATGAGGTCAGCGATGTTCTGTAAGCTTAGGAAGAAGCGATCGGTCTCTTGTGTCTGAAGCGATCAAGACAACAATTAAAGTAGCTGGGTTATTAAAGTGGCTGGGTTAGTCAACTGTTAACTTAGTTAGGGTTCGCTCTAGCTAGGATTCGATCGTGCTGAGTTCAGGCAAGCGTCTCTACCCGAGATGCGGCACAATAACAAGTTAGGTTTGGTTCGGAGAATTGAGCAAAATGTATAATTCGAGCGCAGTCGGTGGTGCTGCCAGTACGGTATCCGGTAGCCGCATCTTCCGTTATGAGGTGGTCGGGTTACGTCAAAACAGTAGCACTGCTCAACGGAGCTATCCCATTCGTTATAGCGGCAGCACGTTTATTAATGTGCCCTATGACCGCATGAATGAGGTCATGCAACAAATTACACGCATGGGCGGCACGATCGTCAGTATTCAGCCTCTGGACGCTGATCCCAAAATGAATGGGAACGTTACTCCAGAACAGAAAAGTTCTGAGGTAAAAGTAGAAACTGGAAAGGGTAACCAACCAGGAGCAGAAAAAAAGCCTATGACTCAAGCCAAGGCTAAAGCCGATATTCCCGTGAATATCTATCGTCCTAACAGCCCCTTTATTGGACGGGTGATTTCCAATGAACCGCTGGTTAAAGAAGGTGGCATTGGCATTTGTCAGCACGTCAAATTTGATCTTTCTGAGGGCGATCTACGCTATCTCGAAGGTCAAAGTATTGGGATTATTCCACCTGGTACCGACAAAAACGGCAAACCTGAAAAACTGCGGCTTTACTCGATCGCCTCTACCCGGCACGGTGATGCTGTCGATGATAAGACAGTTTCGCTGTGCGTGCGTCAGCTTGAATATCAGCACCCCGAAACGAAAGAGACAGTCTACGGTGTTTGCTCGACCTACTTGTGCAACCTGAAGCCTGGAGACGACATTAAAATCACCGGACCAACCGGGAAAGAAATGCTGTTGCCTGATGATCCAGAAGCAAAAGTCATCATGATGGCAACGGGTACGGGTATTGCGCCTTTCCGTGCTTACCTGTGGCGCATGTTCAAAGATCAAGAAAAGGCAGCCAACCCCGACTACCAGTTCAAAGGTTTGGCGTGGCTAATTTTTGGTGTTGCCACCACACCCAACGTTTTGTACAGAGAAGAACTGGAAGAAATGCAGGAGAAGTATCCTGAGCATTGCCGTGTTACCTATGCCATTAGTCGGGAACAGAAAAATCCTGAAGGTGGCAGAATGTACATCCAGCACCGTGTCGCTGAACATGCTGCCGAAATCTGGAAACTGCTTCAGGAAGAAAAAACCCACGTTTATATCTGCGGCTTGAAAGGCATGGAAGATGGGATTGACGCCGCTCTTGCGGTAGAAGCCACCAATGCAGGCAGAGAATGGAAAGAGTACCAGCGGGAACTGAAACGTGCGGGACGCTGGCATGTAGAGACGTACTAGGGCAGGGCAGTGTTGTGCTTTGCTAGCAGCGTGCAAATTCATCGACTGATGCTAAGCCGGGTAGATCGCAGGGATTTACTCGGCTTTTTTGTAGCGTGTTAGTGATGGGACGCGGATCACCAGTGTGACAAAGGTAGCCGTTAGCAATCAGCGATCGACGTACTTTCGGTTGCTTCACGCACCATTCAACGGCACCGCACCTGAAGTTGTTGGTTGCCGCCGCTCTGAAATTCGTAGGGTACGGGTCGAATTTGAGCTTCGTAACCTTCGGCCCTGAGGGTGTCGATCGTCGATCGCAAAAAGGGAGAGAGTTCACCCCCCAGCGTCAACAGCGGGAAAATGCGAACCTCGGCGGCAACGCGGCACAGTTCACGGATGGAATTGAGATGAAAATCCAAAGAGAAGTGGTCGGAGTATGTGAACAGAAGGTGAGAGCAGAGTGCCAGGTCGAACTGACCGAAGCCAAAGGGTAGCTGGGGCAAGGCACCTACCTGATAGCGCCTCTGCTGTAACCCGATCGGCAAGTCATTAAGAAACGTCTGCATCGCTGCCATGCGTACCTGCCCAAGCTGCTGCGGTGAAGCAAGCTCTCGCCAGAGGTAGCCCTGCTGATTTGCCTCTAGCTGTTTCAGAATGTTGGTATAGGTCTCGGCAATGCGATGGCGAATTTCTGCCACAGAAAACTGATAGAGCGGATCACAGGCAACCACGCTATAGCCATGCTGTGTCATTTCCGCATTGAAGCTGGCAGGACCACCGCCACAGTCTAGAATCTGGCGTTGCAAATCTGCCTCGCTCAGGTCAAACATGGCGATGTATTCGGTGAGCGATCGCCCCCACGGTACCACCTGTTCCAGCTTCAATCCCATCGCTATAGCCTCAACACATCGCCCACTTTCATCACCTTGAGCTGACTCTTTACCCCTTGTTGCTTTAAGGCTTGGGCAAACGCTGCGGGTGTTCCTGGCAGGTTAAAGACGCCATAGTGCATCGGCACAACCGTAGTCGGATTCACCAGCTTGACTGCTTCTGCGGCGCGCTGCGGTCCCATTGTGAACTGGTCACCAATGCAGGCAAGCATCAGCGTCACTTTGCGGAACTGGGGAATCAGCTTCATATCGCTAAACAGGTCGGTATCGCCTGTGTGATAGATAACAGGACCATTTTTAACGCTGATTAAAAAGCCGCCAGGATTGCCTGCAAAAGCGGCAGGGCTGCCATCAGACGCAACGGAGGAACTATGTATGGCTGGAATGTAGGCGATTTTTACCTCTCCATTCAGCAGTGTGATTTCGCCGCCAAAGTTACCTTGAGTTGCAAAGCCGACTAAAGCTTTGGGATAGCCGCTATATTGCACCATTGCTTGCCCTAAATCAGAGGTGCTGACAAGCTTTGCCTGGGTCTTTTTGGCAATTTCTACCGCGTTGCCAACATGGTCAAAGTGACCGTGGGTGACTAAAATCAAATCAACTTTGCTGAGCTTGGCAACGTCTGCTTTGCCATTTGGGTTGAGCGGATTTTCGATCCACGGATCAATGAGCAGCACTTTACCAGAAGGGGTGGTGAGCTTAAAGGCAGATTGCCCATACCACTGTAGCTGGGTATTCGTAGTGGGTTGGGCGATACTACTCAGAGTATTTAGTCCAATCATGCCGATCGCGAGGATGAGTACCCCGATCGCAGTGCCGATTTTGAGAGGATTTTTCCATCGTCGTATCCACTGATTCATTGGCTCATCCTTTTTTGAGTGTTACGTCACTTAACTGTTGCGACAGTGGCAACCACGATTACAGGTTTATACATAGCACCTGTAAGCCCATTTGAGAAACTCTCCCAGGCGGTTTTGCTTCTCGCTCATAAGGGTTTGAGAGTGATAAGGGCTTGAGAGTGATAAGTGTGGGATGGACATTTTGCTAGGTGAGCGCGATCGTGTCTACCCAGTCTTGATACTGCGGGTCACGCTTTTCGGTGATGGCAATCAGCTTGGCTCGCAGTTTCTCAGTCAGGGGGCGATCGCTCGGCAGCACATAGTTTTCAATGCGCTGTACAGGCGCAACCTTAGCGGCAGTCCCTGTCAAAAAGACTTCATCCGCGATGTAGAGTTCTGATTTGTCAACGGGGCGCTCACAGGTTGGAATGCCCAAGTCACGAGCCACGGTCAATACGCTGTCGCGGGTGATGCCTTCCAGAATATCTTGATCAAAACCAGGGGTAATCAGTTGCCCATTACGAACGACAAAAATGTTCATGCCGGAGGCTTCGCTGACCTTCCCTTGTGCGTTTAGCATAATGGCTTCGTTAAAGCCCGACTCGACGGCTTCCGTTTTTGCCAACGCTGAGGCGATATAGGCTGCTGTGATTTTGCCCCGCAACGGCATACTGTTATCTGCCTGACGCTGCCAGGAACTGATGCGGCAGGTCACGCCTTCCGGTGGCAAATAGTCATCCATCGCCAAACCATAGACCAGCAAGCTTTTTTCGACCTGGTGCAGTCTGGGGGCAATGCCCAGCCCTGATGTGTAAATCAGGGGACGAATGTAAAAGGGTTGGGTGGGGCGGTTTTTTTGGATAAATTCAACAATGACTTGTTTGATGGTGCTGCTGGGAATGTCGTAGTGAAGAAACCGAGCGCTCTGACTGAGCCGCTGACAGTGCCGTTCCAGGCGAAACAAGAGGATTTGATTGGGGTTTTGAGGGTCAGGAATGCCACGCAAACCACCGATCGCGCCTGTTCCGTAGTGCAGGGCATGGGTGGCGATCGAGATCTTGGCGTCTACGAAGGGGAGAAATTGATCCTGGAGGTAAGCGATCGGGAGAAAGGTGTCCATAAAGTCGGTGTGTGATCGAGAACGCTAGTGCTGTTGATAGTACTGCACTACTTGAGTGATGAATGACTGCCAGCGATCGTTGGGTCGCCAAATTTCGTGCAGATCCTGTGTCGCAACGGTTTCATCCACCCTTTCGCAGAGTCGGCGGTAGAGATACACAAACGCTGAGACACGCATATTCAGCGCACAATGCACAAAGACGGGCTGCTCGGCATGGGTCTGCATGACGCTAAAGAACTGTTGCAGATCGTCCAGTGTTGGCTCCTCCCAAACTACAGGGATGTGGATGTACTCCATGCCCTGTGCTTCAACGATCGCCCGCTCATGAGGCAAGGCATTCGTCGAGGTAGGCAACGCCAGATTTACCACTAAGGGATAGCCCGCCGCCGCGATCGCTGCAAATTGAGCCTCGGTCGGTTGCCCTGCTGTAGCGATCGTCGCCGACACCTGCTTGAAATTGATAATTTCTTCAACTGACGGTTCAATCATGCTGCCACCTTCTTAGACCACACTTGTAGACCAGCAGCATTCCCGTTGATCCAGCGCACTCAAACACTCGCAGGGCGCTTACCCCTTTGACTGAAAGAATTGGTGGAGTAAAGGGCAAGTGCCAGCCAAATTAGCCCAAACGTAATGCTATGGGCAGGCGTAAACCGCTCGTGATAAAGAAAGACGCCTAATGTGAGTTGCAGACTTGGCGCGAGATATTGAAGAAAGCCAAGCGTGGAAAGCGGTAGCCGTTTGGCAGCATTGTTAAACCAAAGCAAGGGTAACGACGTGACCACACCTGCACCAATCAATAGCAGCGTCATCGACCAACTTGTTCCCAGATGCCCTACACCTCTTACCGCCCAATAGCCGATTAACGCTAAGGCAACGGGTGCAATGAGCAGCGTTTCTGTCACTAGACCCACCATCGGCGCGACCGGAATGATTTTTCGCAAAAACCCGTAGAGCGCAAAAGAAACTGCCAGTGCCAGCGCAATCCAGGGTACGGTGCCAAGCTGCCAAACAAAATTAATGACGCCCAGCGTCGCCAAAACAACTGCTAACTGCTTCACCCGATTCAACCGCTCTCGCAGAAAGACGACGCCTAATAGAACACTAATGAGCGGGTTAATAAAGTAGCCTAAACTCGTTTCAACGACTCGACCTGTATTCACGCCATAGATATAGATGCCCCAGTTACAGGAGAGCAGCAAGGCAGTGAGCAGCAAAAAGGCGATGCGGTGAGGCGATCGCAGTAACCGAACGACTTCAGCGTTTTGTTGCCGTAGAACGAGTAACCCCACCAAAAAGACCAACGACCAGATCACGCGATGACTCAGTACTTCGATCGCGGGTAGTGCGCCAAAAAATTTCCAGTAGAGCGGAAACAAACCCCAGGCACTGTAGGCTAAAACGGCATAGACAACCCCTGCATTAGCGATCAACGGCGATGCGGTAGTCTCATGGCTCTGTTTCTGTATCAACGGTTTAATGACCCTAAAAATTGTCGATGGACTTGATCAAAAGGTACTGGCGGCTAGTCTAGCAATCTACCCTGGCGGCTAACCGTTATACTGCTGCTCCAGCCACAAACGTACTTCTAGCTCCGTCCCAAAACAGCTTTTGTGCCCACTGAGCGGGTCATACGCGTGCCATGCTACGACCTGACCCTG
>JBBSHC010000153.1:0-7115 GCA_038253425.1 Leptolyngbyales cyanobacterium
GTGGCGTACCGCTCATCAGGCTTGGGGCTAGTCAACCGCCTTACGATCGCCACCAACTCCGGCTCTAAACCTGGCACGTACTCTGGGTAAAAGCGAAACCCCTGCTCACGCTGTGCATAGAAGGCTTCGGGTGATTGACCAGTCAGCAAGCAAACCAAAATCGGTCCTAACGCAAACAAATCGGTCGTCGCTGTCGCCTGTCCTTGTAGCTGCTCTGGGGCAGTATACGGTGTGGCTGTAGCGGATTCACTAGCCGTGACGAACGACTTAAGCGTGCCAAAGCCTACAACAGTGAGGTCATCAGAAGCAGCAGTGAGGGGTGGCTGAAGTAAATTTTCGGGCTTTAGATCTTGATGCAGCAGCGGTGGTGCTTGCTGATGAAGAACGTCCAAAATGTTACAGACTCGCACTATAACAGCGATCGCCTCTGACTGCGAGAGCGGTCCTTGCGCGGCTACCCGTTGCTGTAAACTCTGCCCATAGACCTGTCCTTGAACCAGATAAGGCTTTTCATCAGAGAGGAAAAAAGCAACGAAATGAGGCAAACCTGGATGCTCAAGCTGAAGCAACTGTTTAGCCTGTTGAGTAAATGCCTCACGCACGTCCGATCGCTCTAGCGCTTCAGGAGAAAGCGTGTGAAGGAGAAAGCTCTGCCCTTGATGCCAGACCAGTTGCGTGAGGCGGAGCGCCTCTTGCCCCATCGTCTTGATCACCTGATACTCACCGATCGTCTGCTCAACGTGTAGCGGCTTACCACAATCTGGGCAGAACAAGACAGAGCCATGAGCACGGGGATGGGAGCACTCTACTCCTACAGCAGATGCGACCTCTACAGCAGATGCGACCTCTACGGGTGACGACTCCTCTAGATCCATTGCTGTCCGCCGTTGGGTCAACTCTCCCGATGGCGTTGCTGACGATGCATCATCCTCTGGCTGACGGGTAACAGGAATCTGAATTTTTGGCAACGCATCAGCCTCACCTTTTTGTAGTGCTGGTTCTCGCACCTCTGCCGCAAGCGGACTTACTTTTGGCTGTGCCCGTTGCGCTAACGTTTTGTCTTCCTGTAAATCTTGAGCCGAATCAACCGCTGATGCGTCGATATGAATCCGAATATTCGGTCCCGATCGTGCCAGCCGAATCACAATACCATCGACTACCGCAACCTGCGTAATGCGCTTGCCATCGACATAAGTGCCATTGGCTCCCAGGCTCACAACCTCCCACTGGGCATCAATCTGTCGCAGCTCAACATGATGGCGAGAAACCACCGCACTATATAGAATGACTTGGTTATCGGTCGATCGCCCAATGCGAATGATAGATTCGTGTTCAAAGGTCCAGCTTTGAACCGGAATCGACTGAATCGGATGCAAGAGGGTCAGGATAATCACACTGGCGGTTAACGTCTAAAGAGTTGAAGGCTGGGAAGACAGCCACGATCAAAAAACTTGCTTCTACCCTACGCTACTTTTACAGATGTAAAACAGAAACTTTGTGATAGACGAGGCGTATCCTTCTAACGATACATGACGATCTGAGCCAACGCATGATGCCTATTTGAGACGCCTTTTGCACAGTGACGCTTCAAAACAAAACTGCACGCTGACAGCTCCACTTTCCCAAGCTAACGCACATTGCCCAACGTCAGGAAAGTTGAAACAGAAATGTCACCTTATCACCTTTGCCCAGAGAGATGCGATCGCCTGGACGTAAGCGATGTCGATTGCCTATTGGCAGCGGCACATTATTGATATATGTTCCGTTTGCACTGCCAACATCTTCAACGTAATAAATGTCGCCTTCAATGCGAACATCGGCATGAATGCGAGAGACGATTTCAGAATCTGGAAAGCCAGACACATCAATATCAGGCGGAATGCGATCGTTCGGCTTGCCTATATGAACCACGGCAAGATTTTGCGGCAACTCTAATGAAGCACTAGTTTGCAGATGAAGTAGTCGCGCAGTTTGTTGCTGTAGCTGAGTTGTTGAGCTGCCTTCAGGTGGTAATGACACCACCACCTCACTGCTAGCAATGGGTTGATTTGCTGCGGCTACCGACGTGGGTACCACCATTGGCATTGGGGGCGACACCGACTCTGGTTCCGGGGTAGCTAAAGAGTTGGAAGCTGGCATAGGTGGAGGAGGGGCAAGCAATGGATCGGGCAGCACCAACGGATCAAGCGGCAAGAGGTCAGGGATGGCTGACGACGCTGAGGGTTCTGCTGATGGAGTCGTAGCACTGGCAACGGATTGCCCACCAGCAGCCTGGAGGTTATAGCCGCACTGACCGCAGAAACTGGCATCCGCTTGCACTGTTGCACCGCAATTGGGGCAATTCATCGTTGCGGGTAGCGGTGTATAGCAGGCTTCACACTGAACTGCACCATCAGGATTTTGATGATTGCAATTCGGACAAACAATCATGAATGCTTTCCCTTATCTCAATGTCTATCTCAGTGTCACATCAAAGCGTTGATGCCAAGAAACGAAAGGATCTTAGTCGCTATGAACTAGCCTAAGCAATACTTCTAAAAGCCAGTTTACAGCCAATTCTCAGTTATCCCAGTTCTACTGCGGAACGGAACAAATGTCATCTATTTTAGTTTTAATCGCCTCTATTTTTTGGCACTACTGCCTTTGAGAGGATGAACGGCACCAGCGCTCAGGAATGCTTATGTTTTCAAGTCTTGCCCAGCGGACTGATCGAGCAGCCACCAGAGTTCGCCTTCAGGCTGAATTAACCGCGCTGGATAGGTCATGTCATCGCTAACGAGTGCAAAAATCTGGTCGAGTGCCGATCGCTTGCTGGCTCCAGAAACAATAAAGAGCACAGTGCGGGCATGATTAATCAAGGAAGCTGTAAAGGTAAGGCGGGGTTGTCCGTCTTTGTTGCCAACCGTGATGAGCCGATCGCGTACTTGCAAGGCATCAGTATGAGGAAACAGGGATGCCGTATGTCCATCGTCACCGATACCCAGCAGAATAAGGTCAAAGGTCGGAACCGCTCCCGGCTGAAGCTGAAAGAACTGTTGCAGTTCCACCTCATGTTGGCTGGCAGCAACGGCTGGCTCTGGATTGTCGGTTGGCATTGGGTGGATGTTTGCAGACGGTAAGGCGACCTGATCTAACCAGGCATGACGTGCCATACCTTCATTGCTATCGGGATGATCAGACGGTACGTAGCGTTCATCCCCCCAAAAGACGTGAATACTCTCCCACGGCAGACCGTGCTGAGCAAGCTGTTCATACAACGGTTGCGGCGTACTGCCACCTGCAAGCGCGATCGTGCAGCGTCCCCGTGCCGCGATCGCAGTTTGGATTTTGTCTAAAACAACTGCCAGCGATCGTTGAATCAGCGTTTCCTTATCAGGTAACACTTCGACAATTTTGTTCATGGTTCTAGCCACTCAATTCCGTAGAGAGATCCAGCTCTGTAGTCTACTATAAGAGGTTGCTGAAGCAGGTTCAGTCAACTGCCCACCCCATTGTAGAAGTCGATGAAAACACTCAACGCCTCGCCCCTCACTGCCCTCATTCTCAAAGTGGTCGGCATCGTGCTGATCTTGCTCTATTTGTTGGACTGTATCGTAGTGCTACTGTCTGCCAAGTTTCAAGACAGTCAATGGCTGTTTACCACCACAACTCAACTCATCGATCGCGGCTTCGTGCCCATGATGGGCTTTGCCTTTCTGTTCATCGGCTTCTGGGTAGAGAGCGCTTACGATACCGCTGGCGACTTGGAGCGATCCAGAGGGTTGAAACTAGGAGCAGTGCTGTTATCTAGCATCCTGGGCTTACTCTTTTTGCTTTTGGTGCCCTTGAGTGTCAGCGCCACCAACACAGCGGCAGATGACCAGATGAAACAGATTACCCAGGATGCCAGTCGGGCTGAAACTCAAATTGAGGGACAGGTACAGCAGGTAAGGGCACAACTTGATTCCCAACTAAGCCAAATCGAGCCGCTCGATCGCTTGATTCAAAGCGGTCAATTGCAGGGAGACCAACTGGCGCAGGCAAAACAGAAACTAGACCAGCTCAAGAAATACAAAGCTGACCCGAAAGCGTTGGATGCTCAAATTGCGCCAGAGCGCGAACAACAGCTAACGAAGATCCGCGACAACAAGCAAAAGCTCGAAACACAAATTAATGACAACAAGCTGAGATCGGGAATGCGGAGCGGTTTAGCAAGCCTAATCTTAGCTGTCAGCTACGCCCTGATCGGCTGGACGGGACTACGCTATCTCCTTTACTCTCCGACTTCGCGCAACATTTCTTCACCTTAAGCAAAGCGATCATCGCTCGTAGACATGCTGCAAGAAACAGGCAGCAAGAAAGCAGCTCGTCCTGTAGCGGTCAGCCATCAGAAGTCAGCAAAAAGCTGATCATCAGTCAAGCCTGTGCAGTTTTTTAACAAAGGCTTAACTAGCTAGACCTCTAATTGCTAGCCGCAACTAGTTTCGGGCAATGAAGTTAATGTCAAGTGTGATACCGAATCACCTTGGGGTATCCTGAGGGGTAGCGGGATCATGCAGCGTAGCTTTATGTCATCAGCGATCGAACCAAAAGGTTTGGCACAAGCGGAAATAAGGCAAGTCAGCACCCGCTACCGTTGTCCGTGGCATCATCCAGGGGCTAAAGAGATCGCCGAACTTGAAACATTTCTTCGTCAACTTCGTTACAATTCTTAAGAAGGAGCGTGTGGCGGAGTGCGTACTGTTTCAAATCGTAATGTCTGTTTGCGAGATGTTGGGTTCAGTGCAGTTGATCGGGCGATTATAAGCGGGGGCGGGGTCAATACAGGTTCGTCCCGCTTCCGAGTCTAACTATTTCTCAAGCTCGACTTCTCAAGCTCGACGGCTTCTCGAACTCACCAAACTCGTTCATCTAGCGTTCGCAGCCAATTACAGGAGAGTGGATAACTCGTGATCCAACACTTCAAGCAAGACCTTAAAAATGACCTGATTGCAGGTTTGCTAGTAGTTATTCCCCTGGCGACAACAATCTGGCTGACGATCACCATTGCCAACTGGGTGATTAACTTTCTGACCCGCGTACCCAAGCAGCTTAACCCCTTCGACGGTTTGAATCCGATTTTGGTGAATCTGCTGAACTTAGTGGTGGGTTTGACGGTTCCGTTACTCTGCATTCTGCTCATTGGTCTCATGGCGCGGAATATTGCGGGGCGATGGCTGTTAGACTTCGGTGAGCGGCTGCTACAAGCAATTCCCCTCGCAGGTGCGGTTTACAAAACCCTCAAGCAGCTTTTAGAAACATTACTAAAAGACTCTAGTGGCAAATTTCGGCGGGTGGTGCTGGTGGAATACCCCCGTGAGGGCGTCTGGTCGCTCGGTTTTGTGACTAGTGTGCTGAGCGGTGAGTTTCAATCTCATTTTTCTAACCCTATGGTGGGGGTGTTTATCCCTACTACACCCAATCCTACGACGGGCTGGTATGCGGTAGTGCCTGAGACGGCAGTGATTAACCTCTCTATGCCGATCGAAGATGCGTTCAAAGTCGTCATTTCTGGCGGTATTGTTACCCCTGGTGTTATTACGACTCCCGATGGAGCGATGGGAGTGTCATTATCTGGCTCCAACAAGCGCGTGTTAGATTCCTTTTCGGACCAAAGTCGGCAAGCGATCGCCCTGGAAGAAGACCTTTGGGAGAGTTGAGTGGAAAAGAGAAGAGATGAGGGATGAAGGATAAAACAAGAAGTTAGGAAGCGTTTAGTTTCAATGCTGACTCCAGAACTCTAGTCCCTTAAGCGGAGATCAGTCGCCTTTCACGGCGCTAACGTTGTAAACGACTCACTCAACTTTGAATCCTTCAGTCCCTATCCTTTATGATTAGAGACTGTTTGAAAATAACGGCACAGGTTTGGAGTGATCGGCTTTCCCCTGACTCCGGCTACTAACAATGAGAAGCCATATTCGTTTTTTACCGCCTTCTTAAGTCTTTATCTTCTTCCTCCTTAAGCCTTTATCTTTACCCCATGCAAGCTCGTCGAATTGCCCGTGAACTAGCGTTATTGAGTATTAGTCAGCTTCCGACGAAACAGGAACGCCTTGATGGGCAACAACTGCAAAATGTGGTTGTGGCAGCCGTGCGAACCTTAGCCAGCGAGGCTCAAGATGCGTTGGAAACAGCAGCAGCAGAGCTACAGCAGGGAAGCGCGCGCCTACTCAACAGCGAGACTCGTGCCGCAGATGTGCAGAGCGCTAGAACAATGGTTAATGAAGCGATTACGCTGACGCAAACAGCGATCAATCGGTTGGGTGTGGCGATCGAAGTGCCTGAGATGCTCCAACTGGCAAATCAACAGGATGTACGCGCCTACACGCTCGAAATCATTGGTGTCCTTAAAGAAAATCGAGAACGGATTGACCAACTGCTGTCAACTGCCTTAGTAGACTGGCAACTTTCGCGTCTTGCCTGGATCGATCGAGATATTCTCCGGATTGCGGTGACAGAAATGTTGTTTTTGGGCATTCCCGATCGTATTGCGACCAACGAAGCGGTGGAATTAGCAAAACGCTATAGCGGTGAGGATGGGCATCGCTTTATCAACGGTGTGCTACGCCGTGTCGTGGATCAACTGAAGACAGAAAAGCAGCCGACGTGAGGCTAAAGCAGAAGCATAGAGATTTTTACACCACCACATTTTTGTGCAAGCCTCTAAATAGTCTGGGAGGGAGGTTACTATCTACTATCTCTAGGCTTTTCAGCCATTTTTCTCTACAGTGAAAGCAGGGTAAGCTAGAGCGTACTTCTGATAACGTTTTTAGGGTCGTTGTTTTAAAGCGTTGGGAATTGGTTGCACTGAGGCTGTTGAGCAGCATGAGAGATAGAAACGAAGCCCGATCGCCTGTATTGCAAGCACCGTGTTGTCGTAGCGCTGCCAGCTAAAATTCAAACGCTAACAACCCAGAATTGGCAACCAGAATTGGCAATGTGTTCAGGTAAAAGTAATGACTTTTGATTGGTTTCGTCGTCAATACGATCAGAACGCTGAGACAGCTCAATCGGCAGAAACCGAGCCAGCACAGCCGGAGCCGGAGACCGAAGCTGAGACGATTCCAGTCGTAGCTGAAGACTATTTAAATTGGGCA
>JBBSHC010000154.1:0-7111 GCA_038253425.1 Leptolyngbyales cyanobacterium
ACGCAAGCATTTTAGCGATCGATGACGATCCCCTCATTTTAGCGGCACTGCAAACGGTACTGGAACCCTGGGGCTTTCGAGTGACCATCCTCGACGACCCGCAGCGCTTTTGGAAAATGCTGACAACCGCCTCGCCCGATCTGGTTATCCTCGACAGTGAAATGCCCAAAATAAACGGCAGCAAACTATGCAGCACACTAACGATACGCTTTGGGGTTGGCTCCCAGTGCTCTTTCTGACTGCCAAAACAGATGCCGCGACGATTCATCAAATCTTCGAGTCTGGAGCGGATGATTATGTCAGCAAACCGATCGTGGCTCCAGAGCTAGTTGCCCGCATCTGCAATCGGTTGAAGCGAACGCGCAGACTGCGACAATAGCACCCCTTAAGCCACCTTGTTATAGCCATAGCCATTCTGGTTAGGACGGGGTGCAGGGGTGGCACCCCTGGCTGGGGGCATTGCCCCACCCCCCCTTTGATCCCAATGGTCTAAGCTCTGTGGCGGCAGCTATAAACAGCGATGCCAAACGCATCTTTCCAAGTTCCTCACAACTTGTATCTATGGTTAGGCAGGTGGAGCTTTTGCCCCTTGCAGTCGGCAGACCACAAGCTTGTAGTTCGCCTGGGGGAAGACTCAATTGTCAATGCAGCCGTGACCTAACCTCATCAAACTGCCCACAACTACCGTTTAGCGATTAAAGCGATACCACTACGGTCTAGCAAAACGTCTATGACTCACGCTCCACTACCAAAAAATGAGCTAGCCAGACTGGTCGCCTTGCACCAGTGCCACATTCTCAATACACCTGCCGAATCTGCATTCGATGATATCACTCGTCTCGCTGCTACTCTTTGTGAAGTTCCCATCGCGCTGGTAAGTCTAATTGATGCTGAACGGCAATGGTTTAAGTCAAAAGTAGGGATAGAAGCAACGGAGACACCGCGTGAGTTGGCGTTCTGTACCCATGCTATTCTGCAATCAGACATTTTCATCGTCCCCGATGCCTTAGCGGATGCACGGTTTGCGAACAATCTCTTGGTGACGGCTGCACCGCATATCCGGTTTTATGCGGGTGTTCCTTTAATCACAGGGCAAGGTTACGCATTGGGGACGCTCTGTGTGATCGATCGCGTGCCACGGACACTCAGCCATGAGCAAATTGACGGCTTGCGGGCTTTGGCGCGCCAAGTGGTGCAGCAGCTTGAATTACGCCGCGATCTTGCCGCCTTAGAACGAGCAGCGGTTGAGTCGAAACAACCCATGCGAAAACGTAGAGACTTCGCTAGTAGAGCGATTGGTTTTGCAGGTATCGCCGTTGCCTTGATCGTGCTAAATGGGATGTTCTATCAGAGTGCGATCGCGCTCTTTCAACAGCAATGGTCGCAGGCATTACAGCCGATCGATCCTGGTTTAACCGTTCGTTTTTTTACTGCCACATTTCTGGGTTTTGCGATTCTCTCACTACTCTTTTACCTGGGTTACGGCGAACTTAAAAAGCGTTACCACGTAGAGGATACGCTAGAGCAAGAGCGCGATTTTACCGCTGCCGTCTTAGATACGGTTGGGGCTTTAGTCATAGTCCTTGATGCCCAAGGGCGGATCGTGCGGTTCAATCGGAACTGCGAACAAGTAACCGGACATTCCTTCGCCGAGATTCGGCACAAGCCTTTTTGGGATGTCCTTTTGCTGCCGCAAGACATCGAACCAGTCAAAGCCGTTTTTGCAGATTTGAAGGTAGGTCAGTTTCCAAATACGTACGAAAACGCCTGGGTAACAAAGACGGGTGAGCAACGGCTCATTGCCTGGTTAAACACTGCCCTGTTGGGCGATGAGGGGAACGTCGCATACGTCATCAGCACAGGCATTGACATCACAGAAAGCCAACAAGCAGAACACGCCCTTCGTAAGAGCGAGGCAAGCAATCGAGCGCTGCTTGAAGCCATTCCAGATTTAATACTTCGCTATAGCGATGACGGTACTTACCTTGGTTTCAGCCCTGCCAAAAATTTTCAGGTCGCTTACCATCAGCCGGATCAGATTGGTCATAACGTGGTGGATATTCTGCCGTTTGACTTGGCGCAACAGCGATTGCACTATCTTAAGAAGGCGAGCGAAACAGGCGAGACCCAAACCTATGAGTTCACGATTCCTTCCCAGGATGGAACACGTCATCAAGAGGCACGCGTTGCGGTAAGTGGCGAAAATGAAGTGTTGGTCATTGTGCGAGATATCAGCGATCGCAAGCAAGCAAAAGAAGCAGCAGCAGCACTGTTTCAATTAGCGGCGATCGTCGAGTCATCATGTGATGCCATCATCGGTGTTGCGCTAGACGGCAAAATTACAAGCTGGAATAGTGGTGCCACCAAAATCTATGGCTACTCGGCTGAAGAAGTCATAGGGCAGTCAGTGATCGCGCTTCTAACGGTCTCAGCTAACTCAAATACAGAGCGAGAAATGACTGCGGACGAAAATTCAGCACGGCACCTCAGCGATTGTGCAACGCAGCATCTCCGTAAAGACGGCAAATGGGTTGATATTGACTTGACCATCTCGCCTGTACGGGATGACTCCGGTAAGCTGACTGGGTCTTCGATGATTGCCCGCGACATCAGCGATCGTCGTGCGATGGAACGCATGAAGGACGAATTTATTTCGATCGTGAGTCATGAATTGAGAACGCCCTTAACATCGCTCAAAGGTTCCCTTAGCCTGCTTTTAACCGGACAAATTGGCAGCTTATCCTCTAAAGGGCAACGGATGCTAGAGATTGCCCTCAACAGTGCCGAGCGCCTGGGCAACCTCATCAACAACATTCTCGATCTTGAACGACTGGACTCTAGCCAATTTCCATTGACTCAACAAACGTTTGATGTCACCGATCTCATGCAACAGGTCGTCAATGAGATGCAGTTGATAGCTGAAAAAGCGGGCATTGCGCTCTCTGTTTCCACGCCATCGGTTCAACTTTACGCCGATCGCGATCGCCTGATACAAGTGCTCACAAATCTACTCAGTAACGCTATTAAATTCTCCCAACCAGGTACAACAGTGTGGGTAACGGCTACCTTGATCCAAAAAGAGGCGAAGGCAAAACTGGAGCCAGAGATGAGCGCTCAAGATCTTGCAGTGACGGTTCAGCCAAGCCATCTAAGAACAGAAGCCAACGTCATGCTTAACACTCAGCACATCAGCACCCAGCCACTGGCACCCGGTACCCTACTGCTTACCGTTAAAGACCAGGGACGGGGTATCCCACCCGATAAACTAGAGGTGATTTTCAGTCGCTTTCAACAGGTCGATGCGTCTGATGCCCGTCAAAATGGTGTTTAGCAATTTGCCGCAGCATTGTCAAGCAACACGGCGGACAAATTTGGGTAGAGAGTGTGATGGGTGAAGGAAGCACATTTTACGTGACACTGCCAACACAACAAAGCAATGGAGCAAGCGTTCACTCTGCTTCGTGGGCAAACTGAAGTTAAATCTAATAGAGGTTGCTATCAACTTAATCTAAACAGCAACAGAACCGAGCTTTCAGACAAAATCGCAGCGAAGAGACAACAGCTCTAACGCCTGCACTGATGAGCTTCAGAGCCAATCAAAAGCCGTGTTTGATTGGTTCAAACAAAGTAGTTCAAACTATGAGCGAGGATATGATCTGTGACAGTCAAACGCGTTTTAATTATTGATGATGAAGACGATATTCGAGAGGTTGCTCAGACCAGCTTAGAAATTATGGGAGGCTGGAATGTTTCTACAGCCGCTTCTAGCAGTGAAGGCATCACGATCGCCGAAACTGAACAGCCAGATGTTATCCTACTTGATGTCATGATGCCTGATATGGATGGCCCTGCTACCTTTCAAAGGCTGCAAGCAAATCCTGCAACGGCTCAGATCCCAGTCATTTTGTTAACGGCTAAAGCACAAGCCTCTGATCAGCGTTACTTTGCCGACCTGGGTGTTACAGCGGTACTCACTAAACCCTTTAATTCTGTAACAGTAGCAGAGCAGGTTGCAGAGACGCTCGGTTGGAATCTATGACGCCGTTATCAGTAATCTTGCAGACTGCTGACTACTAAGTGTTACAATCCTTGACGTTTATTCTTTACAGCCTTTAAGCGTGTCGAATTCTAAACCTGTCTGCGATCGCTGGTTTGTGACGCATCAAATTAATCCGGGTCTCTACTGCATTAGCGAACGGCATTACTGGGAATGGAACCGGGCAAATCTGTGGTTGATTAAAGGACAAACGCAGGATCTCCTGATTGACACAGGGTTAGGTGTTGCCAGCTTGCGACACCACCTTGCCTCATTGATTGATAAACCGCTGTTGGCGATCGCATCCCACATTCACTTCGATCACGCGGGCGGACTGCACGAATTTGACCACATTGCCATTCATGCCGCTGAAGCAGAGGCGCTACGAACAGGCGACAATTACACGGCACTTTGCGATCCCTCGTTCGGTTGGGTGCTAGATGAGCATTTTGAGCAATTGCCTTATGCTGGCTTTACGGCGATGCAGTACACCTTACACAGTGCAGAACCAACGCAGCTTTTGCAGGAGGGCGATGTGCTGGATCTGGGCGATCGCGCGTTTGAAGTGTTGCATTTGCCGGGACATTCCCCTGGATGCATTGCTCTGTATGATGCACGGCAACAAGAACTGTTTTCTGGGGATGTCATTTACGATGGCGAGTTGCTCGACCAACTGCCTGGAAGCGATATCGCTACATACATTGCTACCTACGAGCGCTTGCAACAATTACCAATTACAACGGTGTATCCCGGTCACTACCGCAGCTTTGGGCAAGAGCGCTATCACCAAATAATGGCAGACTACCTGGAAGCACGACGGCAACCGGGCTGTCCGGGGGAGATCGTGAGCAGGAATGTTGTGTCGTGATCACGATAAGCGAAGAACAGCAATGAACGAGAATTTGCCAGAGGCGTTGCTGTGGCTTTTTGAGCGGCAGACAGCACCCAACGAATTGCTCACAGCGCTGATGCCAGCGTTAGGGACAGTGCTGCGGTGCGATCGCTGCTTTCTTTACCTGCGAGAACCGTTGAAACAAACGGGACGGATTACACACTGCTGGTCACGGGATGGACGGGCTGATGAGTGGATTGGTGCCGACTGGCTCGAAGACCCAAATGCCCTACAAGATCCGCTGATGACGATCGCACTGCGTACACCGGAAGCCATCTTTGTAGAGGACATTGAAACCGCAGGCGCAGAAATTGTCGATCGCACTTACGAGCGGGAGAAATTTCAGCATCGAGCGTTGATTCATGCGCCACTTTATCAGGGCAATGTGCTGCTGGGGATTCTGGAATGTTCGGTTTTTGAGACACCACGGGTTTGGGCACAGAGCGATTGTCAGCTCATTGCAACGCTGCAAGCCAAACTGGTTGCCCCGGCAGTCGCTTCTAGGCAGCAATTATGACTAATGCCTTAAAAGGCTGAAAAGGATCAAAGCAGTCAGCGGTCAGCGATCAGCTCCTGGTCAATTTTCACGCCGCGACTCTGCAAGGTTTTGGTAAATAAATCAGTTGGCAGTGCCTCTTCGATCGCCCAGACCCCCGGTTGCTTGAGTTCGCCTGAGAGCAACAACTGCGCCACGCTGCCTGTGCCATAACCAGCCGCGATCGCGGTGTTTTCATGTACTAATGTGGCATTACTTTGAGCGGGTTTACCGTCCTTTAGCCCTGTAACCTGGGCACGAATAGCAACACCGATGCCACTGAAGCGATCGGTAACATCGGTCATGAAATGGCTCACTTGGGACAAAAATTCAATGACAAGGCGAGTTTTCAATAAGCGAGGATGCCACCAACGCGCCACGCTCCAGGTCAACACGTTATAAAAGTCGGGAACCGTACCAAATTTGGTAATCACGGTTTTGACAGGAAAGGTGCTGGGCAGAGTGAACGCTTCCGGTACATCAAACCAGTACACCCCGATGCGACCATACGGAGCCGGGAATTCAACGACTTCACGATCGCTGTATGGCTTCACCTCTTGCCACTGTCCGTCTAGCCACACCTGAAATGGATGCTGTAAGCCTAGAAACGTGGTTCGCATCACAGTAACCCCAGCACCACCCGATCCAGCTACCACATAGCTCAGGTGAATGGTTTCGGCTTCGTCCAATTGTTCAACGCTTTGACGCACCATGCTATTTGAAATGCCGGGGAAAATGCCCGTATTGACGATCGCGGTGACTCCAGCCGCTTCAGCAGCACTCTTATATGCCATTGCTTTGCGGGTGAAGGAGGGGTGGTCACTTACATCCACATAGTTAACGCCTTCGTCAATGCAGGTTTTCAGCACCCGACCATCCCGGTAGTGAAACGGACCCGCACAGTGGACAACAACATTGCGATCGCTACTGCCTGGTTCAGTGTGTAACGAATGAATGACGGTTGTTAATTTATCCTGGTCACTTAAATCCAACTCTAAGAATGTTACCTGCGATCCTAAATCAGGAATTTGCTTGGAGCTTTGGCTCTGCCCGGTGATAATGATTTCGGCATCGGTATGAGCAGCAAGGTCAGCAGCAACGTGGCTACCAACGCGTCCTCGACCGCCTAAAATTAATACTCGATTGGTCATCGTTGCTTCAATAAACGTCGTTCACTCACTAACAAAACCATCTGTTAATAGCTTCGTGTCTCCTCTATGAATGGGCAAAGTAGCGATGAATGGGCAAAGTAGCGATCGCAGCAAGGTCATACAACTCAAAGTCGCCTGTTTGTAGAGACGATCCAGTGGATCATCTCTACTGTCTTGGCGTGTTAGGAAAGGCGAAAAACAGACTGCACTGTTGATTTGATGGACTCTTTAGCGTCGCGTAGCGTTTGAGCAAAGGGCTGTTGGGTCTGCAAAAAGACACGGGCACAGTTGCGTCCCGGCATCCCTGAAATGGAGCCACCGGGGTGGGTGCCTGCACCTGTGAGAAAGAGTCCATCGATCGGCGTTTTGTAGTTGGCGATTTCGGGCAAGGGACGGAAAAACACCATTTGATCGAGCGTCATATCAATGTGGTAGTAGTTGCCATTGAGCGCACCCAACCGTTCACCCAGTTCGGCAGGGCTTTCAACTCGACGCCC
>JBBSHC010000155.1:0-7107 GCA_038253425.1 Leptolyngbyales cyanobacterium
AAGGTATGAATCCTGACCTTGCACGAGGGCTAGCGGCATTTCTTAATTCAACGCTATTCGATACCTACTTCCGTCAGTTCAGTGGTCACACACAAATCAATGCAACAGATTTGCGTAGGATAAAATACCCTTGTAAAAATGATTTGATGTCTTTGGGGAGCCAAGTCAATGACTCTGTATCCAATCGAGACAAGCTCGATCAGCTTGTCCACATAACTCTGTCAATTATGAGCGAAGTAACCAATGCGATTCAGGCTAGCAAACGTATTGAGGAAGCACTTGCGATTCTTAAAGATATTTCTGCTCCTAGAGAGCAGCAGAATGAACGTTCAGCACTTTGCCTGTTGGCATTGGCAAACGTTCGTCCTACAACGCTCTGGAGTCAAGCGACAGACCCAAGACGCGGCATTACTGAAATGATGGATTGGTTTCGTGATTACTACGGTAAACAATACGCGCCCAACACGCGAGAAACAGTTCGACGGCAAACAATGCACCAATTTGTGCAGATGGGGTTAGTGATTGAGAATCCCGATCGCCCCGATCGTCCCATTAATAGCCCCAAGTGGTGTTATCAACTTCATCAACAAGCTCTCTCCCTTCTTCAAGCCTATGGCTCTGAACGATGGGAAGAGGCTAGTCAGAATTATGCGGTGTCAGTCAAAAATGTGTTGCAAGACAGAGAGCGAAATATCTCGCTGATTCCTGTTAGTCTGCCCAGCGGTCAAGCAATCCAACTTTCATCAGGTGGACAGAACCTGTTGATAAAAGACATTTTAGAGAATTTTTGCCCCAAATTTACGCCTGGGGGCATCGTGTTGTATGTCGGTGATGCTGGAGATAAATTTATTGTTAACGAAACTCAGAGGTTTCGAGAAATTGGGGTTGAACTCGATCCTCACGGTAAAATGCCAGATCTCGTGGTGCATTATGAAGAGCAAGGCTGGCTCGTCTTAGTAGAAGCTGTCACTAGCCACGGTCCAGTTAACTTAAAGCGCCGTAATGAATTGAAGCGGCTTTTTCAGTCAAGTTGTGAAGGACTGGTCTTTGTGACTGCTTTCTCAAGCCGCAAGGAAATGACTCGATATCTGGCTGAGATTTCTTGGGAAACAGAAGTTTGGGTAGCTGACCAACCGGATCACATGATTCATTTCAACGGTGAGAGATTTCTCGGTCCCTATGAACATCCGGAGAACCATGCTTGAAGATGACGGTTATGACATGCGCTAAAACGGGCAGAATCGTTATCCTGGCGGAGATACAAAGGCTGTCTGCCGCCGTTGAGCGGACTGGAGTAACCGTCTGTGATCGCCCTTACCATCCTGCCTCAATCTGCCTCACTGCCGTTAACGCCGAATAGCTCACCCCTGCTGTCCCTTCACCGGGATGGGTTGAGTCTCCCACCAGCCAGAGATTACGAATGGGTGTGCGATTGGCAAAACCAAAGGGACCAAATGTGGGTACCCGCTGACCAATGCCACCGACCATGCCCCGATCGCGCCCTGTAAACTGAGCAAACGTTCGAGGAGTGGCAGCTTCTACCAGCAAAACCGTCTCGGCATTCAGGTTGAAGAACTGAGACAGACGAGCGATCGCTTCATCGGTATAGCGCTGCTTGAGCAAGTCATAAGCGTGTTGAGTAGATTTTGACTCCTGACTTTCCCTCTCTCCCGACTCCCGGCTCCCCCACTGCTCTACATCCGTAAACGTTGATGCAATAATCGTCGCCTTCCCTTCAGGTGCCCGACCATCGCCCGGACGGCTCACCGAGACAAAGAGCGAGTTGTTTTCGGCGATCGCGCCCTCATAGTCATATAGAAACTGAAGATGAGGCGGACAGTCTACTGGAAGCGTACGTTCATCCACACCCAGATACACCACAAACGCACCAGAACCGGACGGCAGTTTCTCGACTCGTCGCTGATAGCCGTTGGGAGCCTGGTCACCCAGCAGTTGCATCAAGTTTTGCACCGTCACATTCGCTACGACATGATCGGCTGGCTCTGTCCAACGCTTGCCTTTTTGATTGCGAATCGTGACACCTGTAACCGTTCCCTTTTCAGTGTGAATCGCTTCAACCGTATGGCGCATCAGCATTTTGCCGCCATCGCGCTCTAGTGCTGCAACCAGGCGATCGCTCAATGCCTGCATACTGCCCTGTAAATGAAACAAGCCCTGCGGTGCTTGGGAAACGCCCAACGCTGTTGCTGCGTACAGTAGAGCCGTTTCCTCAGCATCGACCTGCGAATATAGCTTAAGCTGCAAATCGAGAAAGGTGCGTAGCCGCTGATTGTCTGCCAGTCCATAGCCCCGCAGCGCATCGCCCACCGCTGAAAATGTGTGCGGCAGCGTCAGCAACGTATCGGGTCGCACCGCCTTCGTCAACTGCCACAAATCCCACAGATTGCGCGGCGGCAGCACCGGATCACGCGACTGAAACGCCCAACTGTGGCGGAAGAGGTCGGATAGTAATTGCCAGAACGGTTCACTACCCGGAAACTGTCGCTGTCGTTCTGCCTGCCATCGTTGCGGGTCGCGCCAAACGCTGATGGGTTCGGTTTCTCCGGGCAAATACACTGCACACGCCGGATCGCAGTGGGTTGCGCTTGGCAAATCAATTTCTAGCTCAGAAAAAATCCGGTGATGAATGCCGCCCGGTTCCAGCCCAGCGACTTGCGTTGCACCCACATCAAAGGTAAAACCGTGCCGTTTGAACGTTGAGGCACACCCACCGGGCACGATCGCTTGATCGAGCACTAAAACAGAATAGCCACGATGCGCCAGTAAGGCGGCGGCTGTCAACCCACCAATACCCGCGCCAACCACCACGACCCGGCGAGATGGTTGCTCATCTGCTTGTCCTGACATACCCGCACTTTACATTTCTTAATACCTCTAGTATATGGCTACAGGTAGCGCATCGGCGCAGGCACAGGTTGCAACAGGCTGTAAGCAACGCTCCTCATATCCCTCCACCGCTCGATCTGCTAATTAGCCGCTTCAGATTAAGATAAATGAAGGATCGCCAGTTAAAGGGCACTGCATGACTTCCACTCTGCTCAAAGCTTCTTCTGTTACACCCCTTGTTGCGCCCACTGTGCGCCGTCTTCCCAATGGTTTAACGATCGTGGCAGAACAGATGCCCGTCGAAGCAGTGAATTTAGATCTTTGGCTGAAGGTTGGCTCTGCGGTCGAAACCGACGCAATCAATGGCATGGCGCACTTTTTGGAGCACATGATCTTCAAAGGAACAGCACAGCTTCAAAGTGGCGAATTTGAGCGACGCATTGAGCAACGGGGAGCCATCACTAATGCTGCCACAAGCCAGGACTATACCCACTACTACATCACCACCGCACCGCAGGACTTCGCGGCTCTGGCACCCTTACAGATGGATGTCATCTTAAACGCCAGCATTCCCGATGACGGCTTTGAGCGTGAGCGTCATGTCGTGCTAGAAGAAATTCGTCGATCGCAGGACAATCCTCGTCGCCGCACCTTTCAACACACTACGGAACTCACCTTCGATCGACTTCCCTATCGTCGGCAGGTATTAGGACCCACCACTGTCATTGAGCAACTCACCGCTCAACAAATGCGTGACTTCCACAGGCAATGGTATCAACCCCAGGCTATGACGGCTGTTGCAGTGGGCAACCTGCCAGTAGAGGAGTTGATCTACATCGTTGAAGAAAGCTTTACTCAAGCTAGTAGAAGTCAGGAGTTGAAAGCCACAAGTCAGAAGGAGCGTAGGAACGCAGGAGAAGGCGTAACGAATGCTCAAGAAGCCCTTGTCGAGGTGGCGTCTACGACTGTGCCAGAGATTCTTGCCCCTGAACAACCGTTTCAAACCATTATCCGTCGTGAATTTATCGACGAGAGCCTCCAACAAGCACGGCTAACAATGATCTGGCGGGTGCCAGGGCTGAATGACCTTCAGCAAACTTATGTGCTGGATGTGCTGGCTTCAATTTTGAGCCACGGACGCACTACACGGCTAGTGCAGGATCTGCGCGAACAACGGGGACTGGTATCGAGTATTTCTGCCAGCAATATGACGTATCAGCATCAAGGCGCGTTCTACATTTCGGCGCACCTGCCCGTTGAGCATTTGGACGTGGTAGAGGCAGCGATCGTGCAACACCTCCGGACTCTACAAGCCGACTTGATTAGCGAGGCAGAAATGGCACGGATTCGTACTCGTGTCGCCAACCATTTCATCTTTGGCAGCGAAACACCCAGCGATCGTGCAGGGCTTTACGGCTACTACCAATCTTTAGTGGGCGACCTGACGGTAGCACTCAACTACCCCGCGGCCATTCAAGCGCTGGATGCCGAAGCGGTGAGAACGGCGGCTCAAACCTATCTCTCAACCGATGCTTACGGTGTCGTGGCGATTAAGCCAAAACATTGATCCCCCAATGCTCGTTAACCACGAACATCGACGCACCGCGCCCCTTGCTCTATGTGGAACACCATTGCAGCGCACATTAGCCAGATAACAGGTAAGCCCTTCGCGATCGGCGATCGGCGATCGGTCAGCGGTGGCTGCATCAATCAAGGCTACGCCGTCTCTGATAGCAACATCACCTACTTCGTCAAGCTCAATCAGGCAGCCAAACTTGCCATGTTTGAGGCAGAAATGGCAGGGCTACAGCAAATGCAGGCAACGGGCACGATGCGCGTTCCCACACCCCTTGTTGCAGGTGTAGCTGGTGAAACCGCTTACATCGCCTTGGAATGGCTTGACCTGGGTCGAGGCAATAGTCAGTCGTGGGCAGCAATGGGACAGCAGCTTGCAGCACTGCATCAGGCAAACACCGTGAACAAATTTGGTTGGGAGCGTGACAACACCATTGGTGCGACCCCGCAAATTAATACCTGGACAGCAGACTGGAGCGATTTTTGGGGCAAGCATCGGCTGGGTTACCAACTGCAACTAGCAACACGGCGAGGGGGACACTTTCCCAAGCAAGATCAATTGCTAACCGCCATTCCGCAATTGCTGGTAGGGCACACACTACAGCCCTCATTGGTACACGGTGATTTGTGGTCAGGTAACGCGGCTGTCACCACATCCGGTATACCCGTAATCTTTGATCCGGCAACCTATTGGGGCGATCGTGAAGTCGATCTGGCAATGACGGAACTCTTTGGCGGGTTTCCTACCGCTTTCTATCACGGCTACAACCAGGTTTTTCCGTTAGAAGCTGGCTACGAGCAACGTAAAACGCTCTACAACCTCTACCACATCCTCAATCACTTCAACCTGTTCGGCGGCAGCTACGCGGCGCAAGCGAATCGCATGATCGACCAGATTTTTACCTCCGAGTCATAGTCAAAGGCTGAGGCTTGAGCGCGATCGAAAGCGGGGGTGATGGGAAAAGTTTTGAGTTTTAAATTTATTTTGGTTCTTACCCACTGAAAACTTTTAGCCTTCATCCTTCATCCCTTAGCCTTCCCTCCCTCCCTTCTATTACATTCTTTGAAGTTTTACAGCCTTTTGCCAGAGAGGGTTCCAGCGGTGATGTACACTGAGCGTTGACTCTGAAGCTACTAGCAGCAACCTTTACTGCTAGGCTGGCTAGCTGATCGATACTGCAAAGTGTCAAGCGTTCATTTGGAGCCCTTCATAACATGTCTCATACGGTCAAAATCTATGACACCTGCATTGGCTGTACCCAATGCGTTCGCGCCTGCCCTACTGACGTTCTAGAGATGGTTCCCTGGAACGGCTGTAAAGCAGGTCAAATTGCTTCATCGCCAAGAACCGAGGATTGTGTAGGCTGTAAGCGGTGTGAAACTGCTTGCCCTACAGACTTCTTAAGCATCCGGGTTTACCTGGGAGCCGAAACAACCCGCAGTATGGGTCTGGCTTATTAGAAACGTTTTATCACGTTTTTTTTATCCATGTGGGTTCAAAGTTTGAGGGAGAGCGACGGTTCTCCCTTTTTTGTGGCGATCGAGCTTCTGGTTTCAACGCCTAGATTATGCCCGTTGACTAAGCCTTTCCACTTCTGATTACACTAAAAAAGTAATCCTCAGGCTTTCGCAGATGCTGGTCAATCGCCTTTTTACCCTACTGTTCGCGCTGCTGATCCTGTGTTGGTCGAGTCCTGCCGCAGCCGTGACTCCTACAGGTACTAAGTATTCCTCCCAATACGCGCCACCGCCGTCTTATAGCAATGCTGAGCTGGCAGGCAAAGATTTCTCTGGACAATCGCTGCGTGTGGCAGAGTTTTCCAACGCAAACCTCAATCGGGCAAACTTTGCCGATGCCGACCTGTCTGGAGCCGTGTTTAGCGCAGCGACGATGACAGAAACGAATCTGCATCATGCTGATTTAACGCAGGCAATGCTAGATCAAGTCAAGTTGTCTCGCGTTGATTTGAGCGATGCGGTATTGGTTAATACCATGATGCTGCGAACCGTTTTTGATGAGGTGAACATTGACGGGGCAGATTTTAGCGACGCTATTTTGGATCGAGTGCAGATCCGGGAATTGTGTCAGCAAGCGGCTGGGGTGAATTCGACGACGGGTGTAGCAACGCGTGAGTCATTGGGGTGTGGTTGAGAGCAAGAGATGGGGATGGGGCAATAGGCAGTAGCACGTAAAACATAGACGGCGATCGCGGGGAGAAAGTGGATGGCAGTAAAACGAGTGGGGGTTATTGGCGGTGGGCAGCTTGCCTGGATGATGGCAGGCGCGGCTGAGGCGTTAGGGATTGAGTTAGTAGTGCAAACGCCATCCAGCGACGACCCGGCAGTGGGCATTGCAGCGGATGCTATCCTGGCAGCGATCGATGATGCAACGGCAACTGCTCAACTGGCAACTCAGTGCGATGTGATTACCTTTGAAAATGAGTTTGTTAACCTGGAGGCGCTGTCGCTCTTAGCCAACCAGGGCGTCTGCTTTCGTCCCAGTCTGGAAGCGCTCAAGCCCCTGCTGGATAAATATCATCAACGGTGTTATTTACGAACGTTGGGTTTGCCCACACCCGATTTTTGGGCACTGGATACCACTGATGGGCAGGAGCCAGAAACGAAACACCAAACGCTAGAGGCATCGAAAAGCTGTGAGCCGCAAGCTAAACGCTCGATCGCGCC
>JBBSHC010000156.1:0-7106 GCA_038253425.1 Leptolyngbyales cyanobacterium
GCTAACGTTTGCTGCCTATGGTACAGCCGCTCAGCGCGATCGCAGTACTATCAGAACAAACTGGAATCAACTAATGACGTTTCTTGACCAACAACTGCCCCACGCTGAAACCTGGTCTCATTTCACCCCGTTCGCTAACACTGCCGCAGACTTTGCCATCCCGCTCCTCCGGCTTAAGCCCCATATTTATCTCTCTCGCCAAGCCGATTGCTATTGGGATTCCGCCTTCCATCTTTACAGTAGCTTGGTGTTTTTACGAAGCCAAAAAATGAGTAGCTCCATCACTTGATACACAGCCAGTTAGTAGAAAGCAGCACCCGAATCGCTGCTCCTCAGAAGCCTTAGCTTCTAGGGGGTGAAATGAGGTCTTTTTAATGCTTGAGAGAGAGGCTGACCAGAAGGGCTTTCTACGACAATATAAACAACAAAGCTGTTTTGAGAAGCAGGATCCAAAGACCTATGAAACTACTCCGAATCATCGCCGCTATTCTTTTACCACCCCTCGGCGTTTTCCTCACAATGGGCGTTAGTCCTGCCCTGCTGATCAACATTGGTCTGACCGTATTGGGTTATGTTCCCGGCATTATTCATGCACTTTGGGTAGTGCTAAAGTCTTACGAACATGAGGCTGCCGAGCGTAAAGCGTACGAAAGTGCTGTTGATCAAAGCAACGTTTACTAATTAGCGGTGAGAGGATGTCTGAGAAGTCTCAAAATGTCAGGCTGAAGGGAGCGTGAGCGCTGTGAAGCAGCTTGATTGCACGCTGAAACCTAAGCTTCTTTGTGCCGCGCTCTGCTGGGCTTAAAGTGACAAAATTGCTTTCAAGACCTCCTTTTAGAGTAAGAAGCTATGCCCGGTTTTGCAGGCATAGATGCAGCCTTGGGGTCACTCTAACCAACGCCTCAAGGATTCGGAACGCGTAACCGTACCATGTCATCTTCAAGAAAAAGAGCGTTAGCAGACGATTACTCTTGCTGACGCTCTTTTTTAGTTTGATTGTGCCTTAAGTATGGTTAGAAAGAGGCTCGATCGCCATCTTCTATTTAGTTAGGACGACGTTTTAACCTGCCGCGCCATATCTAAAAACGATGACATATTGGCACCAGGGCGACGACGACCGTTTGAACTGGCTTTAGCTAGGTAATCTGGTGCAAACGTAGTCACAGTCGGACCAGGCAAATTTAGAGCAGACGCTACTTTAGCAGGCGCAGCAGGCGTTTTTGGCGTTGCTGGTTCAGACTTCGCAGGCTCAGGCTTTGATGCTTGTGCCATAGAAGCAACCTTCTTCGCTGTTGTTTTAGCAGTAGTCTGCACGGATGACGCCGCCGCTTCTAACGCTTTAGCAGGAGTCGTTGCACCAACCCCTTTAGCCTCTTCAAGCTCCAGGTAGTAACCCGACTTGGAAGCCTTACGGGGTGCTGGGGCAAGTTCTGCCTTCTTTGCTTTCTTAGAGCCTAGAAGCCCGCCAACGAAGGAAAAAAGACCAGACAATAAACCCTTGAGAAAATTGACAAAACTGCTCATTGCAATTGCTCCTGAAATTCGTACCGACGTACTCACGCAACGTTTCTTGAAAAAGTTTAGTACTGAAGAGACAGAGTAGTTCTTGCGTTCATTCGACAACAAGCCGCGATCGCCGATGAATCATCGACTAATGCCTGGTGCCTGCTAACCAACCCTTACACAGGAACCATTGCCCCTACTACAGGTCTCGGTTGAGACGTAAGCCTTACGAACATTAATCGTCACAGACTGGGTGACTTTTTCGCTGAGAAAGACAAAGTTTATAGATCTTTTTTAAGATCACGTTACTGAACTCAACCGACTCATTCAGATTATCGCGGTTTTATGAACACATAAGGGCTAATATTTCAATTTGTTAATTAATTGGTTGCCAGCGCAAATTGACAAGACCATCTGGCTTAAACCATTTTAAGGTCTGTCCTACTATGATCGCTCCCTGCTTTGATCACAGCTTAAACTCAGAGTAAGACCATTGATGGCACCCCATGCATACTCCCTCTTCACGTAATCCCGTACTGCTCATTCACGGCATC
Source organism: Leptolyngbyales cyanobacterium (assembly GCA_038253425.1). Lineage (GTDB taxonomy): Bacteria > Cyanobacteriota > Cyanobacteriia > Leptolyngbyales > Leptolyngbyaceae > Stenomitos. The sequence goes on from JBBSHC010000156.1 coordinate 2,058, forward strand.
TGGGATACAGGCGCAATCTTTCGCCCTATGACCCGTTACCTGAAGGCGCGCGGTTGGACTGTACACGACCTTAATCTTACGCCCAATAATGGGGATGCTGGTCTCGATGCGCTGGCGCAGCAGGTTGCTGCTTACATTGAGCAAACGTTTGCTCTGGGCACACCCCTCGACCTCGTTGGCTTTAGCATGGGTGGGATTGTCAGTCGGTATTATGTGCAGCGGCTGGGAGGGCTCGATCGCGTTCAGCGCTTCATCACGCTATCGGCACCCCACAAAGGCACATGGGTAGCATTTGGCTCGTTTCGTCAGGGCTGTATGCAGATGCGACCCAACGATCCATTTTTGCGAGACTTAAACCGAGACATCGACATTCTGGAACCGCTCAATTTCACCTCAATTTGGACTCCGCTCGATGCCATGATTGTGCCAGCTAGCAGTTCTCAAGTCGCCATTGGTCGAGACGTTAAAGTTTGGGTGCCTTTACATCGAGACATGGTGACGGACACCAGAAGCCTCGCCGCCGTCGCCGCCTCTTTAGCAGAACCACTAAGGAATCAAGGCTTTTCGAGAAAAAAACCAAATGAAGCAGGAACAATGGGAGCATCTCACTTTGGGCAATAAAGAACTCACTGCTAGCGGACTTGCAGCGTGAGAGACTTTGGGCTAAACCTGCTGCTGCTGCGACGACAGGTGAAGACCTTAATGCCAGTCTTGTTGCGGCAGCGTTCAATGGGGCATCATTTCAGTGCTGTTGAACATACTCCAGCACCGCTCAAGCGACGGCTTGTAAGGACCAGGGTGATACATCTTGTTGCATCTCGCTTAGTGCCCAAGGGCAAAGAACAAACCAATCAAACCTAAACTTAAGACGATCGCGGCAAGAATAGCATGTTCAACCCTGGGACTCAGGATGCCAATCACTACTACGACCATGATTGCTAACAAAACGACACCCAAAAAAATGATGTGTTGTCCACCCGTGTCAATTTGTGGATCTTCCTTCGCTATTGGCTTTGAGGGTTGGTCACTCAAGGCAATGAGAGTGCTTGGAGACGTAACGGCAAAGTAGGTTTGAGGACGCATGGGCATAGGAAACTCAGGCTAAAAAAGACGGATATGAATGGTGTAGGTTTAGCGATCGTGTAGAGTTAGCGATCGTGATCTGTCCTCAAGGCGTTGATCAGCTTTCTCGCACCGATCGCACCGATCACAACACCACCGACCGTTCCAGCCGCTTTGACTGCTTGCTTCACCCCATTAGAATGCGGTTGTTCAAAAAGCTCGTCTTTCAGCCACTCCGTTGTGGCTTTAAAGTCGTGCAGCGGTGTGGGCAGTAATTCTAAATACGTGCCCTGTCGAATGAAGTGACCCGCATCAGTGCTGAAGCTGAGATTACGTCGCCAGCCGTACGATCGTGCGTCAGGTGCACTGATGGAGTCGAGTAAAGAATCTGTCATGCACATCCTGCTAACTGGAGTAATTGACGATTGACCGTGCAGCCGGGGGCATGACTCCAATTGCCTCGCGGAGCACGATAAAAAATAACTGAGTACAGAATCATGCCCGTTAGCCCCACAAACACAAACGTGCCGATCGACACCAAAAAGTTAAGCAAGTGATCAACCTGCTGCGCTTCTGCGGTCGCTTGACTGGGCATCCAACCAAACGCCTGCTGTCCCATCCAACGACTGCCAAGCCATGCAGCATCGTCGTACTGGCGCTGAGTCCCCAAGCGCTAAGCTGCATTGCAGGTGCCACTGCCAGCATAATTTCAAAAAAGCCAGCAGCAACGGTAAATACAGTGATGACAGCCGCCGCCAAAAGGTTATACCAACCAACATCGTAAAAGCCGGAGCGGAGTGCCGTCACTGCAAACGCCTTAAGCAACGGACGTTCCAGGGAAAAAAGATTTCCGGCAAGATCAAAAATGATGGCAATAATAAAGAGCCCCAGCGTCAAATGCACCAGAGTTGGATGCAGCGGTAGCTCGTAGGTCAACTGATTTGCACCTAACGCTAAACTCACAGCCAGCAACAACGTATTCATTGCCACAGTCCCTTGCGCGCTGCTTCAACCACAGGTTCAACGTGCAAGCCATACACCCAAACCAGGCGCGTGCCCAGAATCATCTGCAAGAACACAATACACACTAAAACCGTGGTTTCACCCAAATAAACGGGAGACACTTTAAGCGGCTGACGCGATCGCATAACAAAGCGCCATGCTGTCATGCCAACCAAAAGGGCTGACAGCGACTAGCCGATCGCGGTGTGCAGGTTGAGCGTTGCTTTAACGGCTGCATAGGGTTCCGCAAGTCCTGCTTCAAATTGACCGAACAAAATGGCAACAAAGATGGCAACAGACGCGACGACCAAATTCCAAAAGCTGACTTCATACAAGCGATGGTTGCGCGTCAAATAACCCACCACATCGCAGAAAAAGGAGAAAAACACCATTGCGATGATGAAATGCACCACGATCGGATGCATAGGGTCAGGGTAGGGCAAAGCTTGACTATTCAGCGGTAGGGCAGGCATCGCTATTTAGCTCAAGAAAGACCGCGTACATAAGCAGCACTAAAGTTAGTTTAAAGGGCGATTAATTAAACAATTAACTAGCAGCGATCGCAGCAAAGATTGCAAAAATTATATCGCCACAGTGCAACAAGATAGTGGAATCAGGACTCAGTAAAGCTACTCCTCTAGATAGATTCACCACAGTTTTTGCTCACTGCCTAAGCATATAAATTTGGTGTGTCAAAGTGATGAAATTGCTTGGTAAAAGCAGCTTTGCAGGTAGAAGCGTCTGTCTCTACCTCTAGGCAGACGAGATCACTGTGACATCTTCATAAAGTGAGACTGTATTCGCTCAGGCTTCGCTCGATACCAACGGTTTATTTGCAGTGGCGATCGCCAACGTCTTGTGTAATTTTTTGAGTGTGCTCAGGGTCTGCTGATAATTGGTTAGATCGCCTTGCTCGGAAAATAGCTGAGCGGCTTGACGAAGGTTTTGAATCGCATCGAGACGGTGCCCGATTTTAACGCAAGCAAGACCTCGGTAAAAGTAAGCGGTGGCATCTTGAGGATTCAGCCGAATCACCTCAGTATAATCTTGAATCGCGCCCAGCTTGTTTTGCAGGCGGGTACGTGCCAACCCTCGATAAAAGTAGGCTGTGGCAAAGTCGGGATTGATTTGAATAGCGCAGGTATAGTCTTCGATCGCGCCCATTTTGTCTCCCATCTCCGAGCGAACAAACCCGCGATTGCAGTAAGCAATGAAATTTTCCGGGTTGTGCTGCACTGCGGCTTCAAAATCTGACATAGCGCTGTGGCGATCGTTCTGGTCATAGCGTGCCAGTCCTCGATTGTTGTAGGCAACATCATCGCCAGGGCGAATGCGAAGCACTTCGGTGTAATCAGCGATCGCACCCTGACGATCGCCCAGGTCATACCGAGTTGCAGCCCGATTAAAGTAAGCGATCGCATCATCATCAGCCAAAGCCGGATTGTCAAACCGATCAACGAGTCCTTGAATGATGCCGCTCTCGGTTGTGCGTAACCCAACGGCAGCTTGCGGAAAAACCGCGCTAGCAGTCCCAATAGACTCTGTGCCTAAGACAGCAAAACTGCGATCGCACACCAAAAAGTTTTCATCCGTTCCCAATACCTTGAAGCGAAACTGCGTGGGATATTGCTTTTTCAGTTGCGTTAATTGATTGAGCGTTTCATAGAGAAAGCCTTTTTGCGCCGAATCTAGCGTACGACGACGATCGAGCGGGCGTGACACATACCCTTGACTGATATCGCCCAGGTGCCCCCAGCCCAGATCCAAACAACCGTTGCGATCGAGAAACGCTCTAAACTTCTGGATCATTGCTGCATCCAGCGTTTGGGCACTGGGATACGGATAAACCACAATCACCCGTGCCTCTGCGTTTTCTAACGCCTGTAAAAGAATGCGGCTCGACCCAGTGCTGCCTTCCCCCTCCTGTTGCAAGGCGCTTTTCACATCAAACACCAGTTCATACTCCGGCGTTGGCTCACTCATTTGAAGCTGCTGCGCCATCTCTTCCAGATGACTTTTGACTGCTACATCTACCTGGGTCTGGACATCGACTGCATTACTTTCCGCCCATTCTACCCGCGCCGTTAAATACTTCACTTGACTTTCAAGGGCAGTAGAATCCAGCACTTGCGGTAAGCGGTTGACCCAATCACGTAAGGTGCGTTGCTGATGATCCAGGGTTTGCGTGAACTGCTGCACACCTGCCAACTGCTGTTGGAGTTGCCCGACTTGCGTTGTAACCATACCCTTCACCTGCGATCGCAACTGAGTTAAATCAGACGCGATCGGAAGCTGGTTTAAGCGATGCTCCAGCGCACTAATGGTTGCTTTCAGTCCTTCCAAAACCGATGGGTCTGGTTGAAGCATGCCCGTTTCTAAAATGGCACCAAAGCCGTGCTGCCCAACATTGAGCTTTGTCGTCACGGTATCAAGCTGTTTTTTCAAAATCATCGTGGCAACCTTGATCGGCATCACCGATTGTTCCAACGACTCATTCTGTTGACTGATCTGCTCAACTTGCGTCATGAGTCGGGCGAGTTCGCGTCGCGAAACCATTTCACCCAGCACCTTCACTAACGAATCGACATCTTGCTTGAGCGCACTTGCATCAAAAGGCGTTGGCAAATGATTCAGGCGACGGTTGATGTGATTAATCTGATCTTGCATGACACGAGGATTGGTGTTTGCCTGCTCCTCACTCATCGCTTGCAGATTGCCCTGTAGTCGCGTTACCTCTAGCTTCAGGCTTGTCAGTGCTGCTGCCAACTCATCTACCTGTTTTAAGCTCGAAAGGTTGCCTAAGTAAGCTGTGACGTTCGTTACAGAGTCAGCCAGTTCCGTGTAGTTGAACTGCAATTGCCGCACTTCTTGTGCCAGCAAGCGCCATTCTGGCTTTGCTAGTTCACGTTTAAGCTGTGTCACGTCTTGACTGAGCTCAGCTAAGCTAGTTTCGCTTTGGTGGAGCACTGCTTTTCTTAGACTAGC
>JBBSHC010000157.1:0-7096 GCA_038253425.1 Leptolyngbyales cyanobacterium
AGCACTGCCACGACCAAGTTCATTCAGGTGTGCGTGACCAGCACCCAGTTGTTGAGGAGCCGTGTGAGGTGACAAGCTTCAAGCACGGTTTTGCAGACCAGCGGCGTGGGTGACTGCTCCGCTGAGTTTAACTCAACCCCTAAAAGAGCCACTTAACCCGGTTTTCCGTGCCACTGCACCTCAATCCCCGGTTTCAGGACGTTGTGGCACCCAGATCACCAAAACTGGACAAGAACCGCTCCTTGTCACTTGAGACTAACGGCAGTGTGACCGTAAAGGTCGTGCCTCGGTCAGTGTCGTTGGCGACATCAATCGTGCCACCATGCAGATCGACAGCATGTTTTACAATGGCTAGACCTAAACCTGTCCCTTCAATGTTGCCCACATTCGCCCCACGATGAAACGACTCAAACAAGTGGTCACGATCGGCGGCTGGAATACCAATGCCTTCATCGCAGATCTGGAAGGTGGCGTCTCCGTTGTGGCACGCTAACGTGAACTGAATCGTCCCGCCTTGAGGTGAATACTTCACCGCATTGGAAAGTAAATTCGTCAAAATGCATTGTAGTAGATGCACATCTAAGCAAGCAGCGGTACACGAGCCTTGATCAATCAAGGTGATGGTGTGCTTACTACCCGCAGTTAACTGCATTTCATCGACCAAAGCGTGGCAAAAATCCAGTAAGTTGAGCGGTGTTGGATTAAATGCCAACTTGCCAGCTTCGACTCTACCAAGCAGTAGAACGCCGTTGAGCAGCACGGTCATACGCTGGATTGCCGTTTTAATTTGCCTATAGTGGCGCTGCTGGCGATCGTCTGCCCCGGTGTAACTCGACGCTTCTAAAAGCTCGGTTGAAGACAGAATAGTGGTGAGCGGTGTCCGAAACTCATGGGACACCATGGAGACAAAGCGCGATTTGAGTTCGTTTAGCTCTTTTTCTTTTGCTAGTGCCTTAAGGGTCTCTGCTTCGATTTTTTTACGCTCAGTAATATCGCGCTGGAATGATACCCAGTAGTGACACCAGCCTCTTTCATCAGTAACGGGTACAATATTGAGCTCGACCCAAGCTTCGGTACCATTTTTGTGATAGTTGATCAGCTCTACCTTCACGGGCTGCCAGGCTGTGAGTGCCGCTCGAATGGTATCCAGGGTTGCCCGATCGCTCTTGGCGCCTTGTAGCAAACGCGGTGTTTTGCCCTGCACCTCATCGGGAGTGTAGCCTGTCATTTGCGTGAAGGCGTCATTGACGTAAACAATGCGAGGACCCACAGCATCAATGGGTTCACCCTCTGTAATGAGAATGGCCTCATTGGCATGAACCACCACAGACTCTAGCAACCTTAGTTGCGCCTGATCAGCTTGGCTCTTGCTCACATCGCGAAAGACCAAAACAGCTCCATAGAGCTCGTTGCTGGGGTTGCAAATCGGAGCACAGCTATCCGCGATCGGAATTTCTTTGTGATCCGCCGTTAACAAGAGCGTACCGTTTGCCAACTCAGCCGTCAGCCCATTTTGCAAAACGGCTTCAACGGGATTTTTAGCCGCTTGTCGTGTCTTTTCATCAATAATGCGAAAGACCGTGCGGATGTCTTGTCCCTGGGCAGTGGTAGCACTCCACCCCGTCAACGCCTCTGCCACCGGGTTCATGAAGGTAATCTTGGCGGTTGTATCGGTGGCAATGACCGCATCGCCGATACTTGACAGCGTGACTGACAGCCATTCGCGCTGTTGCTGAAGTGACGCTTCCGCCTGCTGCTGCTCGGTCATGTCAATGCCAGTACAGATGATGTACTCAACGATCCCCTCCTGATTCAGCAACGCTGTATTTGACCAGGCGATGAGACGCTGGGTGCCGTCTTGAGCCAGCCAATGACTTTCATACTGCTGCGGGAAAGCCGTTGGCACGAGGTGTTCCATCACCCGGCTGAGTGGGTCTGACGCTTGCGCTTCGAGTGGCAAGAGCTTACGGTTTAGCTCCCAGATCGTTTGCCCTCTCACCGCCATAAAGGAATAGCCTGTGAGGTCTTCGCACGCACTGTTAAAGCGGAGCACCTGACCCTGTGCCTCTACGACCAGCACCAGCGCATCGGCAATATTAAGGACAGCCCCCGAAAAATCGCGTTCTTGTTCGAGCGTGGCTTCCGTTTGTTTACGGACTTTGATTTCACGGTTAATGAGGTAGTAGACACTCCAAAGAATGCTTAGATTGATGCCAATGCTACCGACTAGGATCAGTACCGTGGTGTGGGTAATTGCCTCAGCCTTCTGAGCACGCTCTTGTAATAAGGTGTTTTCCTCTGCTGTCATCGCTTGTAGGATCTGACTGGTGTTTGCCAGCCACTGATCTTCTTGCTCGGTCAAACTTAAGCGTGCTGCTACCGTAGCAGCGTTGGTGTCATACAGAGCGACGCCTTGTTTGAGCATCGCTAACAACTGTTGGATGGAGATATCTAAACCGTCTAACCGCTGCTGCTGCCTGGGGTTGTCAGCCGTCAAACGGCGCAAATACTGCTGTTGCTGAGGCAAAGCGGCGAGCGCAGCCTGATAGGCTGCCAGGTCAGGCGTCTGTCCCGTAATCACATAGCTACGCTCCCCGATCCGAGCATCTTTAACCTGAGACCCAAGGGTGGCTATTGCCGTCAGCACTTCATACGTGTGATTGACCCGCGCGGTAGTTTGCCAGCCTTGCGCTAAGGTGTCGAAAAAGAGTGCGCCCAACCCGATGAGAAGGGCTGACGAAAGCCCAAAGCCGCCAACAATCGTTTTGAAGAACCCCGGTCGGCGTTTTTGCTGGCGTTCAAAGCGATGACGCTCTTGCGCGATCGCGTCACGCCGCCGTTCCAGTTCTTTAACGACTTGACGGCTCAGCGACTGTAAGGCTTCAACCTGCCCGGGCAGCGGTGTGCGAGGCTGGTAGTCGATGACGCAGAGTGTGCCAACAGCCTGTCCGGTTGATGAAACCAGGGGCGTACCCATATAAAACCGAATATGCGGTGCCCCCGTCACCAGAGAGTTGGTCGCAAAGCGATCGTCCGCCAACGCATCGGGAATAATCAAAGTCTCAGACTGCAAAATGGCATGGGCGCAGAAGGCAGCATCACGGCAGGTTTCGGGAGCCTCTAACCCCAACCTGGACTTAAACCATTGACGATCAGCGTCAACCAGGCTCACCAGAGCGATCGGCGTTTGGCAAAGCTGTCTGGCTAGTCGAGTGATGTCATCAAAGGCGGCTTCAGGCGGCGTGTCTAAGATCCGATACTGCCGCAGTGCCTCCAGCCTTGCCGCCTCGTCGTCTGGTAAAAGTGGTTTCATTGGCTCCTTTGAGGGTGGTTTTGTGGGTGCAGTCAGCTGATGCCGTCAGATAACCGGTCGTTCCACCCAGGGGCGCGGCACTTTAGAGGCGTTTACCAGCTTGCAGTAAAGCGGCAAACGCAGTGGCAGGTTGCGGTCGGCTAAAGAAATAGCCCTGTATGGCATCACAGTGATATTGCTGTAAGCAATGTAACTCAGCCGCCGTTTCCACACCCTCCGCAATGACCTTGAGCCCTAAGTTGTGAGCCATTTGCGTCACCGCGCCCACAATCACCTGATTTTTGGCATGGCGGTCCAGGTCGCGCACAAAACATTGATCGATCTTTAAGATGTCAAACGGAAACTGCTGGAGATAGCTCAGCGACGAGTAACCCGTGCCAAAGTCATCCAGTGAAATCTGCACCCCCAGAGCCTTGAGTGTGTTTAAGGTCGCGATCGCAGCCTCTGGGTGCTGCATCACGCAGCTTTCCGTAATCTCCAACTCTAGCCAGTCTGGAGCCAACCCCGTAGCTTGCAGCGTCTGTGCAATCATCGCGCTGAGATCGGGCTGGTTAAACTGGCGCGCCGAGAGATTCACCGCCATGCGGAGCGGCGGCAACCCTGCCCGTTGCCAAGTGATCGCTTGCTCGCAAGCCGTTTGCAACACCCATGCTCCAATGGGAACAATCAACCCCGTTGCTTCGGCAAGTGGAACAAAAACAGCCGGCGAGATCGGACCGTGGGCGGGTGGGTGCCAGCGGAGCAACGCCTCCGCACCAACAATCTGCCCCGTGCCCAGGTTCACCTGCGGCTGATAGTGCAGTTGAAACTCGGAGCGTGCTACCGCCTCATAGAGGGAAGCCTCGATCGCCACTTGATCAGCCGTCCGAACGTTGAGTGCTGGTGTGTAAAACTGATAGTGATTGCTGCCTTGCTGTTGACCCGCTTCAGCCGCTAAGTCAGCATTTTTGAGGAGCATGTCGATACTTAAGCCATCGGCAGGATACAAGGTAATGCCGATACTTGTGGTGAGGTAAAGCCTTTCGTTCTTCAGAGCAAGCGGCTCTGACAGTACATTCTGAATGCTTTGAGCCGTGCTAGCTGCTACCTGTCGCTGATCGACTGCTGGCAGAATAACAATAAATTGGTCCTCTTGGAGTTGAGCGACGGTGTGACTGTCGGGCACTGCTGTGCGCAGCCGTGCTGCCAGCAACCGCATCAAGGAATGTTGCTCAGTGCTCTCTAAGGCACCACTCATCTGTTTCAATCGGTTCAAACGGATGCAGAGTATCGCCACCGCTTGCGCCGTAGTCTTACTTTGAGTCAAAGCTTGATGCAGTTTCTCACGGAGCAGTAAACGATTGGGCAGATCAGTCACATTGTCGTAGTAAAGTAAATGACTGATTTTCGCTTCTGCTTGTTTGAGCTCAGACTGATACTGCTCTGTGATCACTGCCTGCTTAGTTAAACGCGCCTCGATCGCCTCTAAGAGTTCTACTCTGCTAAAAGGTTTTGTCAGGTAGTCATCCGCTCCTAAATTCATACCTTGGCGCAAAGCAGCTTTATCCACCTTGGCAGTCAGGAAAACCAGGGGCACCGTTGCCGTTTTAGGATCTTGCCGCAGTGCCGTTAACATCGCGTAGCCATCCATCTCCGGCATCATCACATCACACAAAATTAAATCCGGTCGCCATTCTTGCGCCAAGCGTAGTCCTAAAGCGCCATTTTCGGCACCCTTGGACTCAAAAGATTCATACTCAAGCAGTTCAAGAATATTACTGCGAATGCTTGCTTCATCTTCAACCACTAAAATCTTGGGCATAAGGCTCTTTTAATGGGCTTTGTGAACGGTGAAACTGCCAACGCTTGACTTCCCCAACGGTTAGAGGCGACGATTGCAGGCTTTAAGCTGCTTGACCATATGCTTGATTTGACTCAAAACTCAAACTTGAGTGGGCGGCTTTGACCGGTGCGATCGACCTAAAAACGCGACGGCTCGGGATCAATCAAGGGGCACGATGCCTCTTCGGAGCACTCAATTTCCTTACGCTGAAGTTTGGGTAGCGTGACGCTAAAACTCGTTCCCTTCCCCTCGATACTTTCAAACGCTATCCTAGCGTTCCTTAAGGCGCTGCTGGCAAGCTCTTTGCCAAAAAAAGACCCCAGCCCCAACCAGCTTACTCTTCAGCCATGCTGGTGCGGCGAAACTGTTGAAAAAGGATGGTTTGTGCCCTTGGATCGAGCGGCGGACCTTCGTTGTGAATTGTCACGCTGACTTCTGTAGCCGTTTGCTGGAGCGTCAACGGGGTTAAATGAGTATGCGAGCAGAAAGTTGTGTTAAGGAGTATACCAGTGAAACTCGCTAGGACACAGGAGCCTGAAACCCTTGCTCTGCCATTCCTACAGCGGTTATCGCATGGGTTAGCCACAGTGCGAACATCTTGCTCGCGTGCGTGAGCGAGACGCTCACACTCTTTGGTGTGGCTTATTCAAACGAAAATTGCTGTAGTTGCTGTACCAAAGAACCTAGAGACTCGCTGGCATGTCTCTATGAACCTGAGCACTGGTTTCTGAAACGCCGACTTAGTAAGCCTTTCACCCTTAACGTGAGTGCTTGTACGGCTACTCATTTGACCCCGTTTACTACTAACGGTTTCTCAACCCTTAAGAGGGGGTTCAGGCTGTTGAAGGGGAATTTCAATCACAAATTCAGTGCCCTGTCCGGGCGTGGAAGTGCAATGCAAATGCCCTTGATGTCGCTCGGTCACAATTTGGTAGCTAATCGCCAAGCCCATACCCGTGCCTTTGCCCACCGCTTTGGTGGTGAAGAAGGGGTCGAAAATGCGGGACTGTACCGCTGCTGGCATGCCGACACCGTTATCGGCAATGCGGATCTGGATGTGGTGTTCGTCAGCGACAGCGGTGTGAATGTAAAGGGTGGGCTGTCTGTGTGGCTCCTCCGTGGTCAGCGGTGTTGCTTCGGGCACTTCTGTCGCTTCCAAGGCATCGATCGCGTTACTGAGGAGATTCATAAACACCTGATTTAACTGACCGGCGTAACAGGACACCGTGGGCAGTGGACCGTACGCCTTCACCACCTGGATCGCGCGCTGCTTGGCTTTGGCTTGCAGGCGGCTTTGCAAAAGCATGAGCGTACAGTCGATGCCCTCGTGGATATCGACTCCTTTGACTTCGGCTTCATCCATCCGCGAGAAGTTGCGTAAACTCAGCACCATCTGGCGGATGCGATCGGTTCCCATTTTCATGGAATCAAGTGTTTTGAGCAGGTCAGCTTGCAGAAACTCTAGATCCACTGCCTCTGCCTCGGCTTGGATTGCGGGTGCAGGCTTGGGATAGTGCTGCTCGTAAAGTTGCAGCAGACGCAGCAAAGCTTGAGCGTACTCCCGCACGTGGGTTAAGTTGCCGTGGATGAAGTTGACGGGATTGTTGATTTCATGAGCGACCCCTGCCACCAGTTGCCCCAAACTCGACATCTTTTCCGCCTGGATGAGTTGCGTTTGAGTGCGTTTGAGGTCTGTGAGTGTGTGCTCGAGAGCGCGGCTCTGGTTTTCCAGGCTCGCCTCGGATGCTTTAAGCTCATGGATGACTTGCCGCAGTAAAGCTTCCTTTTTGCGAGCGGTTTCTTCCAGTTGCAAACAGGTGGCAGTCGCTCGCTCCAACTTTTTGTGGAGCACCCGGTTTTCCTTCTCCAACTGCTGCACCCTCCGTTGTAACTCTGTCTCCTCTAACATCATCTATGCCTCACCCAACAGTAAAGTGATGAAGGTCTCGTTATGAAAATGG
>JBBSHC010000158.1:0-7091 GCA_038253425.1 Leptolyngbyales cyanobacterium
AATAGGATTACTCTAATTGCGATCGCACATCACACCGTAGGCGATCGCCGCCGCATCTTGACTGGTAACGTGTGCTTTGGAGAAATTTGAATTAAGGGCAGTGTTTTGTCAGACATTATCGTCATTATTCGTAATGCTCAGGGAGCGAGTATGTCCTCGGTCGATGGGGAGCTGATCGTAGTGCTACTTGCTTCAGATGGTCAGGTCGTTGATCAGCAGCCAGTAAGACTAACCGTAGCTGATGCTATCTTCGCAAATTTACCAGCAGGTCGTTACACCGTCATCGCCCGTCACTCTTCTCTAAATCCTGTAGAAGCGCGGCAGGATATTACCTTGTCAGCAAACGTGATGCTTGGCGTAAGATACTTTTATGCTGAACCTGACAGACAACTGCTTAGAACAGAGATCTTAGAGAGGCGATTAGATGTCTGAGACAAAACGCTATGCTGTAGCGCCTGAATCGATCGAGGCGTATCGAATTCGAGTGTTGTTCCACTGTGAGGAACTACAGCGGGAAACGAATCCTTCTATGCGAGCGACGCTCTCTCTCTACCTGGCAGAAGCTGCAACGACCTTAGCTCGTCTAGAAGCAGAGGAAGCACGTAGGGTGGAAACGGCTTACCTTGCCTGAATCTACCCGATCGCAGAGCATACTGCTACCCACAACTATTAGGAGCAGTTTGACTAGGGCATGGCATTCAAGACATTGAGAAGCGATCGACGATAGATCTCGATTCCGGCAGCGTTGAGATGAACACCATCCGTTGTTAGCGATGCTTTCAGGGTTTTGCCTTCAAAAAGTGGCTGGAGTGCGGCAGTTTCGACGGGGACATTTTCGGTTTTGGCAACCTCATCGATCAGTTGATTGATGGCTTCGACACGATCGATTGTTCCTGCCAGTTCTGGTTTTTTGCTGGCGGCGAGAGTGGAGTAAAAGGCAGGAAGAAGGATGATTTTGGGTGCGCTCACGACCGCACCAGAGTTTCTGTTGTTGCCATATAGAAGAATGGGTGCGCCAAGCTGACGGGTGAGCGCGATCGCTTCCTTAAGCTTCTGGCTAAAGCGATCGTTGGAGATCGTGTACCAGGCATCGTTGGTGCCGATCGCAATGATCACTTTTTGGCACGTCACGTTTTTGCTGGTGAGTTGTTTGAGTTGTTTGAGTTGCTCCACCAGAGAAACGCTGCTCATCCCGCCTAAGGCAAAATTGGCAGTCTCTTGACCCAACGTGTTGATCAGTTGCGCGGAAATCGAATCGCCAAAGAGACAGGCTGCATACTGTTTTTTTTGGCTCACGGTTGCTTGGTAAGCGACGAGCGTTTGCCAGAGAGGTATGCTTGCCAGCGTATCGGTTGGCGGCTTCGCACTAGAAGCATCAATCACATTGAGGGCACTGGGAATATCAAGGCTGAGTTTCTGATCAGGATATGCCTCTAAAAAGCTAAGGATACTAAGACCTTGCGGTTTGATGCCCAAAACAGCAGCGGCTCTAAGCGCTTGCACGCCTGCCCGATCGCCCTCCACAATGGCAGTTGATAGCTGCTTGAGGAAATTAACACCAACTGCACTATTCAGTACGCGATCGAGCGCAACTAAATCAACAGGTAGATTGGTCTGAAGCAGCGATCGTAGTTCCTGCTGTTGTTCTGGGTTGGCGAAGCGTAGAAAAAAGCTTAATGATGAGGAGACCGTTTTTGTCTCAGCGTACTGTCGTAAATCGGCAACAGGCAATGATTGCTCAAACAAGCCATACCGAACAGCTACTATCTCAGCCGCGAAACTGGGTGTTGCAGTCAGACAGATCGCTGCTGTGAGCAGACTGCCGATGAATAGCCCATAACAATGCTGTGCAGTTTTCCTAGACACTCTCATAGCCTTTGTAAAGTGAGGCGCAACATCTTGAAGTCATCTCTGCCGCTCAGCCTGATCTTAAACTGCTGATCCAGTCGTGCTGCTCAAATTGAATCCCAAAATTGACTTCCTTTGTAGGATTGAACTCTATCTTTGGGCATAACTACAACATAATTATTCGCTGCAAATTACTTGCATGACCTACTGCCTTAAAGTCGCCGATATGCTGGCGAGCGATCGCCCGCGAGAACGCCTGATTGCCTACGGTTCTAAACAACTTGCAACTGCTGAACTACTTGCGATTCTTTTGGGAACTGGACAGGGACCAGGCAAACTGTCTGCTGTTGGTTTGGGACAATACATCCTACAACACCTGGGTAAACACCAGCGCGACCCGCTTGCCGTCTTGCGCGAAGTCAGTATTCCAGAACTGACTAGCATTTCAGGGGTCGGGGAAGCCAAGGCAACAACGATTTTAGCGGCGATCGAGCTGGGCAAGCGTGTGTTTCAATCTCGTCCGCCTGAACATACGCTCGTTGATGATCCATCTGTGGCAGCGGCGGCACTCAGTCATGAGTTGATGTGGCAAGCTCAAGAACGCTTTGCCGTCCTTATGCTGGATGTTAAAAACCGCTTGCTAGGCACCCGCGTCATTACGATCGGAACTGCTACAGAAACCCTTGCCCATCCCCGTGATATCTTTCGTGAAATCCTCAAACATGGCGCGACTCGGCTGATCGTGGCGCACAACCACCCCTCTGGCAGCGTCGAACCGAGTAACGAAGACATCACGTTGACGCGGCAGTTACTTGCAGGTGCCCAATTGCTGGGCATTCCTCTGCTGGATCATTTAATTTTAGGGAACGGTGACTTTTTGAGCTTGCGACAGACCACCAGTTTGTGGAATGAATGCCCTCAAGAAGAGTAGGCGTAGTTGTGAACTCAAAAGCAGTCAATTAGCTGCGAGCGTGGGAGGCTTCGATCTCAACTGCGTTATCCTGAGCGATACTAGAGCTATCAACGAGAACCACTTCACTTCTGGAGAACGTACTATGTCTTGGCGCGGATCTAATTCTCCCCTAGACCGGATCTTCGCTTGCTTGGTCTATCTGTTACCGCTACTAGACGTGATTGGTCTAGTTTACGGCGCGATCGGGTCTGGTTCCTTCCTCAGCCCAATTTTACGCGCCATCATCATACCGCTTTCACCGTTGCTAGGCATCTATTATGGGTTCGGTGGGTTCATGCCCCTGATTATCTTTTTTGCGCTCTTTCTACTAGTAGTAAGAAACGAGTCGATCGTTCACTTCATTCGCTTTAACGCGATGCAGTCTATTCTGTTTGGCATTGTCTTGAGCCTCATCTCCATTTTGTGGCGTTTCGTTTTTGGTGCAATTTTGGGTGGCACTCTACTGGAGCAAACGTTGTTTAACACTGTCTTTCTAGGCGTTGTCGTTGCGGTCGGGTACTCGATCGTGCAGTCAGCGCTCGGTCGTTATGCCGAAATTCCCACTATCTCGGATGCAGCCTATACTCAGGTGCGCTAGGTGGCGTTGGTTCATACAGATTAGACAGCTTGCAATTTAGACAGCGTGAGACAAAACTATCACACTCCATAAGCTTGAAGCCTAAAGAGATACTTGCTGAACCACGTATGTAGTTAGCGGCATCTCTTTTTGGTTTTGTTTCCTAGAGAGACGCGGACGCACGCGAGGCTACCGTACTGTGTAAGTAGCCAATGCCTTCAATTTCAACTCGAACATGATCGCCAATTTGCAGCGGTCCCACACCCTCCGGCGTACCTGTGAGCACAACGTCTCCCGGCAGCAGTGTCATCACCTGACTAATGTACGACACCAAAAAGTCAGGCGAAAAAACCATCTGATCAATCAGGGCAGACTGAACTGGCTTCGCATCGTCATTCACAAAGGTTTGTAGCCGCGCACCAGGGCTGATCTCGCGCACAATCCAGGGACCCAGAGGGCAGAATGTGTCGAAGCCTTTGGCGCGAGTCCACTGTCCATCCTGACGCTGCAAATCACGCGCTGTGACATCGTTGGCGATCGTATAGCCCCAAATCTTTCCCCGTGCCTGTTCAGGGGTGCAGTCCACACAGCGATCGCCAATAATGAGTGCTAGCTCTCCTTCATAATCCACTCGCTGAGATTGAGGAGGGTAGAGGATTTCACCATCCGTGGCAATCACAGCGGTAGGCGGCTTCATAAACAAGAGCGGCTCCGACGGTAAGGGTGTACCCATTTCTGCCGCATGATCTGCATAATTTTTCCCTACTGCTACAACTTTTGATGGCGCACAGGGTGCCAAGATGCGGTAGCTTTCCGCTGCCAATTCCAGAGCCGTTGGTTGCCCATTCAGCCAAGGTGGTGCATCCAGCACCCGCACTTCTCGACCAAGTTGCAGTAACCCGTAGTAAATCTGCCCGTCTGCTGCCTGAACCCGGACATAGCGTTGTGCCATAACTCAACCGATTTCCTCACAGATCGAGACATAAAAACGTTGCAAGCCAATCAATCAGCGACAGGTCAGTGACTCAAACGATTCTGCCATCTAATACAGTGCATCGTTTAAACCTGTTTCTCTAGTTTCAGGTATTGCGGTCTCAGCCATTCATTAGGAATGCTTATAAAACGCTTGACTAGTCTCTCACATGGCTATTTGCACCTCAAAGCGATAGAATAGTGAATCCTTGCTTCCTGAGGGCTAAGCGACGATCGTGAGCGATTTAGCCGCCAACGCCCTTTAGCGGAAGCCAATAGTCCATAAGGAGATCTCTACACATGGAATACTTTTACGAAACGATGTACATCCTTCGTCCTGACTTGGGCGAAGAAGCCGTAGATCAAGCGATCGAGAAATATCAAACGATCCTACGCGACAATGGGGCTGACGTGCTAGAAACGCAGCATCGGGGCAAGCGCCGTCTCGCTTACGAAATCCAAAAAAACCGCGAAGGTATCTACGTTCAGATTAACTACCAAAGCGATGGCAGTCAGGTGGCATTAGTAGAGCGGGCAATGCGCTTGAGTGATGAAGTCATCCGTTTCTTGACGATCAAACAAGAAGTTCCTGAACCTGAAAAAGAAGCAGTAGAAGTCTGACGCGAGACAGTCGCAGTGTTAGCTCTATGACTTCTATGACTTAAGTGAATGGGTAGATGAGAGCGGATGGGCAGGTTGCTCACTCATCTATTCCATCCTTGAAGTAGCTAAAGGCAACTGGGCGTAATTAAACTAAAGATGTTTTTGAGGACATTAAAAGCGGTACAGACTTTATACCAAAGCTCAAAATAGGCGCTATAGATCAATCAAGCAGCCCTCACGGGCGAGGGACATCGCCTTTAGCTCCCTGCTTCTGCGGGAGAAGGGCTGGGGATGAGGGCAAAGTATTTGTAGTCTTTGCAATTTGATTTGGTTTTACTCGATCGCTCATAAACTGCTTACACTGTAAGGGTTAGAGACAGCTCTACCATTCATTGCTATTAGCGAAGCAAGCCCATGAAGCTCTCCAAGAAAAATCTGGATCAGCGGTTGAATCATACCTATGATGTCATCATCGTTGGGGGTGGTGCTGGTGGATTGGCTGCCGCCATTTATTTACAGCGCTATCGACTTTCTTGCTTGGTGATTGAGAAGGGTCGAGGGCGCTCGTTTTGGATGCAGGATCTACGCAACTACCTGGGCTTGCCGCCAAATACACCTGGTCGAACGCTCTTACAGCAAGGACAACAGCATCTCCTCTCGCTGGATGGCGATTACCTGGCTGGCTTTGTCGAAGCTGTGCATGACGAAGGTGAGACCTTTGCAGTCAAAGTGAAGGTTGGTAAGCAAGACAGCCTTTACCCCGTTTTTCGCAGCAAGTATGTAGTAGCAGCAAGCGGCATTATAGACGCCCTGCCCAAGCTGGAGAACATGCAGAATGTCTATGACTATGCAGGCTACAACCTGCATGTTTGCATGATTTGTGACGGCTATGAGATTGGCGATAAGCGGTGTGGGCTGTTTATCAATTCAGAAGCGGCTATCAATACAGCATTTGTGTTGAACTGGTTCACCCCTTACATCACCGTTTTTACACAGGGGTTGTGTGAGGTAGGAGAGCCCATGCGCCAAAAGCTGCAAGAGCACGGCTATCCCTTAGTAGAAACCCCGATCGCTCAATTTTTGGGACACGATCATGAAATGACAGGGGTAGAACTGACTGACGGTTCAATCATAGACCTGGAAACGGGACTGGTTGCCATGGGGTCTCACTACTTCAATGAGTACTTAAAAGCACTCGATTTACAGTGGAATGGTGAAAATTTAGTCACCGATTCCATGTGTCGCACCTCTCATCCGCGCCTTTTTGCCATTGGTGATTTAAAAGAAGGTATTAATCAGGTATCAATTGCGGTCGCAGATGGTACATTGGCTGCAACCGCAATCTGGCGAGAGATTCGCCGCGCTTCTTCTCCTCGTCGCTGGGAATCTCACTTAAACCAACCTGATGCTATTGAAACTGGAGTTGTAACAACGTGACCTATTCTGAGAGCCAAACCCGTCCCGATCTGCAAGCCGAAGCCGCCCAACTGCGTGAAGAGCTACAGATGCGCGATAACCTTGTGCAGCAGCTTTCTCAAGAGCTGTTTCGCCTGGTGAAAGGCAACACCAACTTCATGCCCAGCCCAGATGTGTCTGAACGTCACTTGGCTGAGGTTCGTGCGCTACGAGAACAACTGCAAGGGGTAGAACAGCAAGTCACGTTCTATCAAGAGCAGATCACCGATCGCGATACAGAAATTTATCAGTTGCGCCAGTCCGTACAGGAGCTTACCGATCGCTCCCGTATGTTGGAGCAGGTTGTGCAAGAACTGCCCAAGATTTACCGCCAAAAGTTTGCCGAGCGCATGGCTCCTATCCGCGAGAAAGTGACTCAGATCCAGCGGGAAAATCGTCAGCTTCATGCCGAACTGCAAAGCGTGAGCTATCGGTTAGCCGTTCGTACTCGTCGGCAGACCCATCTTGATTTGCCAAGTTTTTCTAAGGAGATGGGCGCAGCTCTGCCCAGTTTTGGGAACATCTAAGGCGTCATGTCTAAGGTTTTCATTGTTGTAGAGCCTGACATGTCTGAGTCTCTAGCTCAGATCGTTGCTGCCTTTAAGCGTGCTGTCTTGAGTGAAAGCGATCTGAATCTGCGACCTGCCGATGTTGCGGTCATCTCACGAGCTGAACTGGATGTCG
>JBBSHC010000159.1:0-7080 GCA_038253425.1 Leptolyngbyales cyanobacterium
AGGAGACGGGGAAAAGGTTGCAAGCTTTGATTGGCGCTTTGCATAACCTGCGATCGTGACAGTTGAAGCATGTGAGCGATCGTCTGTAGATCTCCAAAAGAATTGCTTCACCCAGTAAGAGCTTGTTAAAAAACAACTGCATACGGTTACGTTTGTAGCACTCAGCTTTCAGCCATCAGCTTTTTTGTAGACCTCTGACTTCTGGCTCCTTTGGTTCACTGGTGCCTTACTCCTTTAGCGATCGCCTCACCGTATGCACGGTTCACTCAAACGCATTCTGACGGGCACAGGCTTTTTGGCAATCACCTTAGTTGTGGCAGTGACCGGCTACAGGTTAGCAGGCTGGAGCCTGATCAACTCCATTTACATGGTGGTCATCACCGTCTTTGGTGTCGGTTTTGGCGAAATGGGTCCCATGACCCCACAACTCAGAGTTTTCACCATGTTCGTGATTATTGCGGGCTGCACCTCGGTCGGCTATATCCTGGGCGGCTTCTTGCAGATGATCACCGAAGGCGAGATTAATAAAGTGTTGGGAGCAAGGCGCATGACGAAGGAAATCGAAAACCTGAAACAGCACATCATTATCTGTGGCTACGGTCGTATCGGGCAGATTCTGGCGCGTCAGATGGTGGAAGCAAACCAGCCGTTTGTGATTATCGACAACAATCTTGAACGCATCGAAACGGCTGAGGCAATGGGCTACCTTGTCCGCTTTGGCAATGCAACTGAGGAAGGGATCTTAGAATCTGCTGGCATTGAACACGCCAAAATACTAGCAACCGTGCTACCCGATGATTCCGCTAACGTCTTTATTACCCTGACTGCTAGAGGACTCAATCCGAATCTGATCATCATGGCGCGGGGCGAATACCCCTCCACCGAAAAGAAACTGCGGCAGGCAGGTGCTGACCACGTCGTTTTACCCGCTGAAATCGGGGCACTGCGAATGTCGCACATTATTACCCATCCAGGCGCACTAAGCTTTTTAGCCCAAACCGTTGACGGTAGCAGCCTCAATGAGTTGCTGTCTGAAATTGATGTGCAGGTGGATGAACTCGCTGTGCCTTTTGGCTCACCGCTGGTAGGCAGCAACATTGGCAATGTGCAAGTCCGTGGCAAGGGTACGTTTATTGTCGTTGCACTTCGCAAGGCGAGCGGTGAAACCATCATCAATCCTGACCATGAAGCACCGTTGGATGAAGGCGATACCGTTATTGTGATGGGGCATAAGGGGGATATTCCTAAGTTTGCTCATCATTACGCTCTGAAACGGCAGATGCGGTGGGGCGCAAGAGGATAGGGTCTGTTCGTGCTACTGAGGCTGACACTTGCTTTTGTTGATGTGCTACGGTCGTGCCCCGTTTGGTAGAGGTGACAGCCCACGATCGCTCTTAGTATTAAGTTCGTTATGGTCGATCGCGGGCTGGTCGATCGCATAGCAGGAGAAGAGCAATGGCTGATTCTTTAAAGAAGGGCGAACAAGTTGAGTGGAACAGTGCTCAAGGCAAGGTTGAGGGCAAGGTGAAACAAAAGTTGACGAAGCCAACCGATATTAAAGGCCATCACGTTGCAGCCTCCGACGACAAGCCCGAATACCTGGTTGAAAGCAACAAAACGGGCAAAGAAGCCGCCCATAAGCCTGAGTCACTCAAAAAAGTGAACGAGCAGACCTGATCCCACTTCCTTCTCATTCGATCGCGGTGAGATATTTCTTCACAAGCTGTAGGAACGGGATTGTGCGCTGCGATCGCCTTTTTGAGAGGATGTTGTTTTGTGTCGTTAACTATCTGTCTGAGCCTTTTAACTCGCCTTCTCGCTGTCATCTACGTGCCATATCCGTTTGTGTCTGATAGCGTTCCATTGCGTTATAGCTGCCGCCACATAACTTAGGACACTGGGATTAAAGGGTGTGTGGGCAGTGCCCCCAGCCAGGGGTTTCACCCCTGCACCCCGTCCTAACCAGAATGGCTGGCTATACATGAAAGTTAGTTGACCGGAATCAATGCCGAGAAAAACGGCAATTTATGGGCTTAGCAAAATATACCTGGAGCAACAGTGTGCTTAAGTGCTTCCGAGCGTTTTGAACGTTTGGCAGTTAATCAGGGCACCTTAAAGAAACAACGATGTCTTTCTGAGGACACTTCGCTTCATGTTGATTTCTTTCTAAACGACTGCACCCGGCTCTTTGCCAAAGCATGGGTGCCTCTAATTCTGGCAGCCCCAACGATGTATTTGAGTTGATGCATTCGAGTTATAGATGACATGCCGTTAGGCGGTTCTTCGATCGACAGCTTTGCTGCCAGCACCACACCAGTGTATTTAATCTATGTCCATGCCATCCATGATCGATCTATCTCCATTGACGATCGCGAGTGATACGCCGCTAACCAGCCTCATTGCTTTGATGCAAAGCGGATGGCAAGAAAAAGCGGTGCACTCCGTGTTGGTGATGCATGGAAACAAACCATTGGGGATTTTAACCGCATGGCATCTAGTTCAGTTGTGCGTCAGCGGCGTACCTCTGCACGATCGTGTTGTTAATGACGTTGCTCTGCCACCATTAATAACTGTTACAGAAGACGATCTGCACAATCCGTTTACGGCGTTGTCAATCTTGCAGCACCACAAAATGGATCAGTTACCCATCGTCGATCGGTGCGGTAACTTAGTCGGGCTAGTCACACCAAATAGTATCCAGCGGTCACTACAGCCAGCGAACTTACTAAAAGCAAAGCAGGTGAGCGATCTTACCCTGCCACCGATGGTTCATGCTTGCTTGCTTGCGTCGGCACTCCACATCGCTCAACTGATGAGCGAGTATCAAGTTGACTACATCACCATTGTAGAAAGCGACACCGAGCAGAGCTTGATTCCCATTGGTTTGGTGACGGCGCACGATCTTTTGAGCCTAGAGCAGCGGGGCTTAGCGTTAGCCCAGGTGAACGTTCAGACGATCATGCATACACCTCTGGTTTCTCTAACAGCATCCGATTCGCTCTGGCTCGCTCATGAAGAAATGCAACAGCGGCAGCTCGATTGCATGGTTGTCTGCGACCAGCAGGGACGCTTGTTGGGACTTGTTACGCCGCTAGAACTGCTACAAGCCATTGACGTCACTGAAATGCACAAGGCAGTACGACATCTGCGGCAAACCCTGCGGCAACCGGAAACCGAAAAAGTGGATCGGTTGCGTAATCAAAACGCTGAATTAGAACATTTGGTGCGTTCACGGACAGCTCAGTTAGAAGAACAGGCAAAGTGCGATCGCCTCTTAGCCGCGACCACCTTACGCATTCACCAATCGCTCAACTTGCAAGAGATTTTGCTCACCACTGTCTCGGAAGTCCGGCAACTATTGCAGACCGATCGAGCCATTATCTATCGTCTGAATGCTGACGGCAGTGGCATGGTTATCGTTGAATCCGTTGAGCCAGTTTGGTTATCTATGCTAGGTAAAACCATCGACGATCGCCGTTTTGCCAACGAATGGTTAGATGCTTATAAAAACGGACGGATACAGGCAGTTGAAGACATTTATGCAGCGGAACTGTCTCAGTGCCACGTTGATCTGCTGGCACAATTTCAGATTCGAGCCAATCTGGTTGTACCCATTGTTTGTGGACAAAAGCTTTGGGGCTTGCTGGTCACTCAACACTGTGCCCAACCCTGGCGCTGGCAGGATTGGGAAATCCATCTGCTGGAGCAATTGGTCAAACAGGTTGGCATTGCCCTACAGCAAGCAGAACTGTATGAGCAGGCGCAAACCGAGCTGAAAGAACGCCAGCGCGTGGAAGAAGAACTCAGCCGCTTATTTAATCTGTCACCCGATATGGTGTGTGTGGCTGGTATTGACGGTTACTTCAAGCGGTTGAATCCGGCATTTATGAGCATCCTGGGCTATTCCGAACAGGAATTGCTGGCAAGCCCTTTTATTCGACTGGTGCATCCAGATGATCAGGTGGCAACGCTGGCTACACTTGAGCACCTGCTGCAAGGTCGCTCTGTAGACTATTTTGAAAATCGTTACCGCTGTAAGGATGAGTCTTACCGCTGGTTGGCTTGGACGGCTGCTCCCGATGACCCCGTTAAGGGCTTGTTTTATGCGATCGCCCGTGACATCACCACCCAAAAGCAAGTCGAATCGCTACTGAAACAGAGTAAAGATGAATTGGAGGCAGAAGTTGAAGCCCGCACCGCCTCTTGGCGACAGGCAAACGAACAGCTCTTGATCGAAATCGCTGAGCGTAATCGGATTGAGTTGGATCTGAGAAAAGCGAAAGGTCAGCTCCAAGCTGTGTTGGATGCCGTTCCAGGTTTAGTGTCCTGGATCAGTGCTGATCTGCGCTATCTAGGCGTCAACAGTCATGTGGCAGCAACCTTCAACAAAGCCATCGACAGCTTTACCGGGCAACCCATTAGTTCCCTGCACGGCAGCGCTCAGTTTACGCACTTTTTTCAACAGTTTTTTGCAAAGCCTGTGCAAACCGACTCCCAAGAAATTACGGTGGAAGTTAATGGCACGAGCCATGACTACCTGATTGTGGCGCAAAAGTATGATCAAAACCAGGCAGCGGTTTCCGTAGGCATTGACATCAGCGATCGCAAACAGGTTGAGAGCGCGTTGCAAGAAAGCGAAGCAAAATTCCGTAACCTGGTTGAGCAGACCAACGATTGGGTTTGGGAAATGGATTGCAGCCTGCGCTTTACCTACCTGAATCCGAGGGTGCAGGAAATTACAGGCTACGCCCCTGAAGCAATGCTGACCAAACGTATTTTTGATTTCATGCCAGCGGATGCCGCTGTCCGTTTTACAACCGTGCTGAACTATTCAACGCAGCAACATGACTCGTTTAGCCAGCTCGAAACAACCATGCTGCACAAAGAGGGCTACCCTGTTGTGCTGGAGATTAGTGGGACACCTGTCTTCACCCTCTACGGAAACTTGCAGGGCTATCGTGGCATTACCCGCGACATCACCGAGCGCAAACAGGTCGAGCGTAATATTCGCAAAGCCTTGACCAAAGAAAAGGAATTAAACGAACTCAAAACCCGCTTTATTTCAATGGCATCCCACGAGTTTCGGACGCCGTTAACCACCATCCTGGCGTCTGCCGAGTCATTGGAGCGCTATCAGCTTAAGTGGACAGATGACAAAAAACGGTCAGCGTTGCAGCGCATTCAAACGGCTGTGAAGCATATGACTGATTTATTGAACGATGTCCTGCTCTTTGGTAAGGGTGAAGCTGGCAAGCTGGAGTTCAAGCCCGCTCTACTGGATCTGACGCAGTTTTGTGCGGATCTAGTGGAAGAATTTCAGTTCAAAGAAAACAACCCACAACGGCTCTGCTTCGCTTTACCAGACAATCCTACTCAGTCTTGGGCGGATGAAAAACTCCTGCGGCATATTCTAGTCAACCTACTAGCCAATGCCTTGAAATACTCACCCCCCGAAACCAGTGTCCAATTAACGCTCCATTGTCAAGACGGCAACGCCGTTATACAGATTCAAGATGCAGGCATTGGCATTCCCCCCAGTGAGCAAAAGCGCCTGTTTGACTCGTTTTACCGCGCTACAAATGTAGGTAATATCCCCGGAACAGGACTGGGGTTAGCCATTGTCAAACGAGCAGTGGAGGCACACGGCGGCACGATCGCTGTTGCAAGTGAAGCCAATAGCGGTACTACTTTTACAGTTTCCCTACCCATTACAGAAGTGAAGTCAGAACCATGAAAAAGATCTTAGTCATTGAAGACGAGCAGGCTGTGAGAGAAAGCATTTTAGATATTCTCAACAGTGAAGATTTTTACGCCATTAGCGCCGAAAATGGTCGGGTGGGAGTTCAACTAGCCAGTGAGTTTCAGCCCAACCTGATTCTGTGTGATGTCATGATGCCAGAGCTTGATGGCTATGGTGTATTGTCCCAGATACGTCAAAATACCAAGACTGCTACTGTCCCTTTTGTCTTTCTCACCGCTAAGGCAGACAAAAACGATTTCCGCCAGGGGATGGACTTAGGAGCCGATGATTACCTGACTAAACCGTTTACCCATAGCGAGCTATTGCAAACCATCACCACTCGTCTTGGTAAACAAACAACGGTTGAGGAACAATCACAGCAAAAGCTGCATGAATTGCGCCAGAGCATTAGCCTTTCCCTCCCGAATGAATTAGGCACTGCCCTCTCAGTGATTACCGGCTCGTCTCAAATGCTCATTGAAGACTATGCGACCATGCCGCCCAGCGAAATTTTGGAGATAGCAGAAAGCATTAATGCCAATGCCAAACGCTTACATCGGCTCGTACAAAACTTTTTGCTGATTGCCAAGCTTGAGGTGTTGGCAACCAATCCCGATCAAATGGCTCTGCTCCAGCGCGAAAAACTGGATCACACAGCAACAATTATTGGCACGATCGCCACTGCAAAAGCCACGCAATATCACCGGGAGGCTGACTTAAAGCTAGAACTCGATCCCGTTTCAGCGCAAATTTCGGAACCAAAGCTGAAGAAAATCACGGAAGAGCTTGTTGATAATGCCTTCAAGTTTTCTGCTGCCGACTCTGAAGTGCGGGTATTTAGTTCATGCCACCAGGATCGCTTTGTGTTACATGTTATTGACTATGGCTGTGGCATGACCGCTGAGCAGATTGCCAACGTGGGGGCCTATATGCAGTTCGATCGAGAACGGCTAGAGCAGTCAGGCAGCGGGCTGGGCTTAGCGATCGCCAAACGCCTTGTCGAAATCCATCATGGACAAATCACGATCGAGAGTATTCCTGGCAAACAAACGATCGTGCGGGTATCCATTCCATGTTGATCAACGAATGCAGCTACAAAATGGTAAGGAGTTCTACTTGATTCGGTAAAGTTCAGGTACGGAATTCAAGTATGAAAGATAGGAAACGCGATCGCTGTGACCGTTTGAGCAGTAGCAAGCTTACAAAATGAGTATGCGTGCCTGACCTCTCAGCCGAACATCCGCATACTCATTTTGCTGACATCCCATTGACCAGACAAACCCTTCACAAACTTGATGGAATGTTATAGCCATAGCCATTCTGGTTAGGACGGGGTGCAG
>JBBSHC010000160.1:0-7071 GCA_038253425.1 Leptolyngbyales cyanobacterium
ACTGCTGTCGCATCAAGGCAGTTTATTTCAGATTCCGACTGAGTTTTTTCAAGGTTCGATTTTGGTAGGCACACTGACGCGGGTGGTGCTGCGAGAATCATTACAGCAGCCGCTCGTTGATGTGCATCCGTTGGTCGTCCTCGGTTGGTTGGGGTTAGTCATTACAGCGCTGAACCTGCTTCCAGCCGGACAACTGGATGGCGGTCGTATTGTGCAAGCCATTTATGGACGCAAGATTGCAGGACGTACCACGATCGGAGCGTTGGTTGTCTTGGGCTTGGCATCGATTGTGAATCCGCTGGCGCTATACTGGGCGATCGTTGTTCTCTTTCTCCAGCGCGAGTTAGAGCGCCCCAGCCAAAACGAACTGACGGAACCAGACGACACCAGAGCCGCCCTCGGTCTGCTGGCACTGTTCTTGATGATCGCCACTCTACTACCCCTAACTCCTAGCCTTGCCGGACGCCTGGGTATTGGTGGTTAGTGCCATCCGGTATGGACACGTTACGTTGTGTCATCTGCTCGGTCAACCGACTCTATATAGCTGCCGCCACAGAGCTTAGGACATTGGGAATCAAAGGGTGTGTGTGGGCAATGCCCCCAGCCAGGGGTTCCACCCCTGCACCCCGACCTAACCAGAATGGCTATGGCTATACTTACCTTGACAGGTTATGCCAGTACGTCTGTCGCTAACAAATGTCTTAAAGAACAACTGGCATACGTTTGCTGTGGCGATCAGTGAGCAGCTTTACTCTAACGGCTGACGGCTGCTCACTGACTGCTAAAAGTAGCACTAGACAGTAGCAGGCATTTTTTCTTGTAGTGAGGCTGCGCCAGTTTCTGTTGCGGGGCGATCGCTCTCTGCTGGTGTTTCCTCATCTAGACCCCGAATAATATCCAGGTCAACATCCAGCACCGACATTTCTAACCCTGCACGCGGTTTATTGTCGCTATTAGAAACATAAGGGTTTGGCTCAACGCTGCCCGTACAGATGATGAGCGACCCTTTCTTCAGGAAAGACAATTTACGCCACGCTGCCGAGCTTTCCCAAATGCTCAAGGAAACCGTGAATGATTCTTCGCGATTGCGTGTTTTGCGGACATAGAGCGTAGCTTTAGCGACTTTTGCCTTTTCGCCATTCCGCAGTTCAACCGTTTTAATCTCTGCGTCTGCCGCTAAGTTGCCACTAACGATCCACTTATTTAACCCAATACTTGACATAGTAGATGCCCCCGATGATAGTGTTACAGACAGAATTCCCTGACTATCAGAAAACCTAACGGTCGCACCTAAAATTTAAAGTCGGCTTTCGCAGAGCGGTTGTCAGGTGTAGCGGCTAGTTACCAAACTGTTGTTTTGCTTGCTCATAAACTGCGATCGTAATTTGGGTAACGCCTAGTTCTTGGGCAAATTTCTCAATCTTCTTGCGGGCAGCAGGACGCACAAAAAAGGGAATTTCTTTGAGACGGGCTTCAGCCTCTGTCGTCCACTCAATAGCGCTACTCATACAGTTTTATCCAGGTCGATATGGTCTATTTACTGTAACCTGTCGGTAAAAACAGAATTAATCAAAGTCAAACATTCTAGCAAATGGTGTCTGACTGAAAGTCTGTTGACTTTCAGGGGGCAAATTTATGAAAAGCTAACTTAGAAGGAACATCATTTCATGGAGACCGTTCAAGTGAAGCAATCATGCCAGATAACAACGCCATCAGTAGAAATTTTTTAAGTTGCTTTTCTTATGTTTAAACAACTCTGAGTCGCCCCAGTTCTGATGGCGTGATCGCCGCCATTATCAAGCTTTCGTTTGTGCTTTCTTGGATTTATCTTTTTCCTTTTGCTTGGCGCGTTTGGCAGCGGTTTTGGCTTCTTTTTCGGCTTCGATCGCGGCTAGGTTTGCTTTATCTTTTTCTTCAGCAATTTTGTCGAGGTAGTAGTGGTAGTCCCCGCGATAGAGCAACAGTTCGCCATCACGAATTTCGACAATTTTGTTGGCAACCTGGGAAATAAAGTAGCGATCGTGCGAAACGATAATCACTGTGCCATCGTAGTTCTGGAGCGCTTCTTCCAGCATCTCTTTAGCGGGAATATCCAGGTGATTTGTCGGCTCATCCAGGATTAAGAGATTGGCAGGCTGAAGCAGCATTTTTGCCAGGGCAAGTCGTGCTTTTTCGCCACCGCTGAGAGCTTCGACTTTTTTGAAGGCGCTGTCACCGCTGAAAAGAAACCGTCCCAATATAGTAAGTACCTCTTCGTTGCTCCACTTCGGCACCTCATCGTGGATCGTTTGAATCACCGTTTTTTGCAGATCAAGCGCTTCTGCCTGATTTTGCTCAAAGTAGCCAGGAAGGACATTGTGGTCGCCCATTGTGACGGTGCCTTCGGTGGGTTGCTCCATGCCCATGATCAGGTGCAGCAGCGTAGATTTGCCCGCCCCGTTGGGACCCAAAAAGGCGACGCGATCGCCCCGTTCGAGCAGCAAATTTGCATCCAGAAAGAGAATCTTTTCGCCGTAAGCGTGGGTCATATTTTTGATCTCCACCATTTCGCGCCCACTGCGGGGCGAGGGCGGAAACCGGAAGTGGAGGGTTCTCATGCCGCCATCCGGAGCTTCAAGGCGCTCAATCTTGTCAAGCTGCTTCTCGCGGCTTTTTGCCTGGGTGCTGCGGGTGGCGCTGGCACGAAAGCGATCGACAAATGTCTGCTGCTTTTCCAGTTCTTTTTGCTGGCGTTCAAAAGCGCTCAATTGGGCATCGCGCATCTCTTCTTTTTGCTGAAGGTAGGCAGAATAGTTGCCCAGATAGGTGCTGGAGACGCCACGTTCCGTTTCCACGATTTGCGTGCAGAGGCGATCGAGAAACTCGCGATCGTGCGAAACAATCACCATCGGCGTAGACAGCCTCTTCAGGTAAGTCTCCAGCCACTCAATGGTTTCTAAATCTAAATGGTTCGTCGGCTCGTCCAGCAGCAGCAGGTCGGGCTTTTGCAGCAAAATTTTGCCCAAACTCATCCGCATCTGCCAGCCACCACTGAAGGCACTCACCAAGCGATCGCCGTCTTCGAGGTCAAAGCCCAGATCCGGCATGATCTTTTCAATGCGTGCGTCTAAACCATAGCCATCCATCGCTTCAAACTGCCGCTGCAAGCGATCCATCGCATGAATCAGTTCATCTAGCGCTTCGGGGGTAGCTGTCTCCATGTCGCGATGCACAACCGACAGTGCCACGTGGACATCGTTTGCTTCCCCAAAGGCGCGCCAGAACTCTTCGCGCACCGTGCGAGTGGGGTCTACTTCAAATTCCTGCGTGAGATAGGCAATGTGCAGGCTGGCAGGACGAATAATCTCACCTGCGGTTGGTTCGGTTTCGCCCGCAATAATTTTTAGCTGCGTCGATTTTCCGGCACCGTTGACACCCACCAAACCGATGCGATCGCCGGGTTTCACTTCCCAGTTGATATCCTTCAGCACTTCGCCAGTCGGGTAAATTTTGCTGACGTGCTCTAGTCGCAACATGAAAAGTCTCCAGGAAAGGTAAGGGCGGGGTTTCGGCAGGCAGCAATCGGGTTACTGTTGCTAACCGAAGCATGGCTAACGGTCTACGCTAACAGCACGGCTTGAATCATGCCAGGTGCAAGCAAATACTCCTGCGATGACTTTAACAAAAGTTCATGACAAATGGGGAGTCTTTTCCACTGCGCCCTCTATTTTGAGGGGTGTCTGGGCAATGGTAAGACACACAAGCCAGCAATAGCGAAGGCTTTAGCGGCATTAAAACAATTAGAAACCGCGCTTTCCAGTCTAACCATTCTCCACGTTACTGTATAGTCGTCACTCGCACTTACAGCGGTTTTCAGTTAAGTACAGGCGGGCTTTCAGCGTTTAGCTTTCAGCGATCAGCTTGATTATGGGTATAGTGAAGGCAAAGAAAAACGGCTGTATTTATCACGATCGCTGGCTATGCAACGGCTCAGTTTTGAGCCAACTACCTCAATGATTTAGAGTTCGCTACTATAGAAAGCCTGTGCAGCCTGGGGAGAAGTTTCATGTACATGCAACGACTGCTAATTGCTAGCTGTTTGGCAGGGGCTGGAGTGAGTGCCGTTGCGTTTTACTACTGGCAGCAAGCAACCCAATTGCCAGTCTGGTATACCGCTAACCAAACGGAAGGGCAAACAGAGTCAGCCTTGCCTCCCACAGTTGAGCCGCAAACGGCTGAGGTTAATCAGGGTGGTGAGAGCGATCGCGCTCCAGTAAGGCGCTCCGGGTCAGGGCAGACCGAAGCTGCATCAGCCAAGCCAAAGACGGCGAGCCAGCCGCCTGTTGCAACCAGTAACGCGGCGCGATCGACTACAAAGCAGCCAAGCACGGTGCAGCAACAAAAGACCGAGCTAACGCGGTTGTTTACCACTGAAGTGACGCGTAAGGTAGAAGACAAGAAATTGGGCGGCGCGTTGAAGCAAGCCAAGACGACGCTGCAAAATGGCAAGGTGGAGAGTGGTGCAGTTGTCAACCTTGGGAACGTCTCGCTAGAGCAATTGCCACCAGAAGAACGTGCCTTTTTAGCTAAAGTTGTTTCTGCCTTTCCAGAACTGCGCCATCAGAGTTTTTACATTGGCGTTGAGGGCACACCGACAGTTAAAAATGGTCAAGCCCAGCTAGGCGATAACATGCGAATTAAGCTAGGAAATCTCACCTTCACGCCAGCAGAACTCTCGCAGCGGTTGAGCATCCCTGAAGCACAGATCCGCCAACAGCTTCAGCTACAAGTGCAGTTAGGCAACCTCAATGTTGATAGTTTGCAACTCGCAGACGATCGCCCATCCCCATAAAACGACCTCACACTGGCAGGCGAACGGCACAACGCTTTTGTTTCTGTGCGGTCTCGCTTCTGGTTAAAAAGCCAGCCTCCGTGACCTTCGCGCCTTCACGTCTCACCAAGTACTACTGCGTTCAAGCAAAAACCTTACACTTGAAGGCAATCGCGTTGTTATTGTTTCTGCCTCTTCATGACAAACCGTCTTGCCCAAGCGAACAGCCTCTACCTGCGAAAACACGCTGAGAACCCGATCGACTGGTGGTTTTGGTGTGACGAAGCACTGGAAACGGCTCGACATGAGAACAAGCCTATTTTTCTCTCGATCGGCTACTCTAGCTGCCACTGGTGCACAGTGATGGAAGGCGAAGCATTCTCTGACGCGGCGATCGCTGAGTACATGAATGCGAATTTTCTGCCCATTAAGGTCGATCGCGAAGAGCGCCCCGACTTAGACAGCATTTACATGCAGGCGGTGCAGATGATGCTTGGGCAGGGAGGATGGCCGCTCAACGTCTTTATCGCTCCCGATGATTTAGTGCCTTTTTATGGCGGTACCTACTTTCCGGTTGAGCCACGCTACGATCGACCCGGCTTTTTGCAAGTGCTGCAAGCAATCCGCCACTACTACGATGCTGAGAAAGAGAAACTGCAAGCTATTAAAGGGGAAATTCTGAGCGGTCTGCAAGAGCAGGTAAGGCTTCAAGCGACTCAAACACTGGGTACAGACTTGCTGCAAAAGGGACTGCAAACCAACACAGGTGTGCTTGCCCTGAAAAAGCCCGGTCCCAGGTTTCCCATGATTCCCTATGCTGAAGTGGCACTGCGATCGACACGCTTTGCTGATGGCTCTCGCTACAACGCCACCGCTCTGAGCCGTCAACGAGGCATTGATCTGGCATTAGGCGGCATTTTTGACCATGTGGGTGGTGGCTTTCATCGGTACACGGTTGACCCCACCTGGACAGTGCCGCACTTTGAGAAAATGCTCTATGACAACGGGCAAATTGTTGAGTATTTAGCAAATTTGTGGGCGTCGGGTGTGCAGGAACCCGCGTTTGAACGAGCGATCGCGCTCACCGTGCAATGGCTTCAGCGCGAGATGACCGCTCCTGAAGGTTATTTCTATGCCGCTCAAGACGCTGATAATTTCACCGATCTTACTGCTGCCGAACCTGAAGAAGGAGCCTTCTATGTTTGGGATTATCAGACGCTCGTAGAACTTCTGACCCTACCGGAGCTAGCAGAACTGGCAGCCCAGTTTACCGTGACCGAAAGCGGTAACTTTGAGGGCTTCAACGTACTCCAGCAGCGTCATCCCGGCAAACTCACCGACACGCTGGAAGCAGCTCTCAACAAGCTCTTTTTGGTACGCTATGGTGCGCCTGCTGCTGGCTTACCGACATTTCCCCCTGCCCGCAACAATCAGGAAGCCAAGCATACAGGCTGGTCAGGTCGCATTCCACCCGTAACCGATACTAAAGCGATCGTTGCCTGGAATAGCCTGATGATTTCTGGTCTTGCCCGTGCTGCCTGTGTGTTCCAGCAACCGCCCTCTTTGGAACTCGCAACTAACGCCGCTAACTTTATCCTTCAGCGCCAATGGGTGAATGGGCGCTTCCATCGCGTGAACTATGATGGTAAACCCAATGTTTTGGCACAGTCGGAAGATTACGCGCTATTCATCAAAGCCCTGTTAGATCTAGATCAAGCGTCCGTCGGGTTGCAACGTTCAGAGCGCGATCGCCCGTGGCTCGATCGCGCAGTCAAACTCCAGGACGAATTCGACGAATTTCTCTGGAGCATTGAAATGGGCGGTTACTACAACACCGATGCCAGTGACGACCTCCTGCTGCGCGAACGGAGCTATATCGATCACGCGACGCCAGCGGCAAACGGGATTGCTGTCGCTAATTTGGTGCGCCTATCGCTGCTGACGGAAGACCTGAGCTATTTAGCTAAAGCAGAGCAAACCTTACAGGCATTTGGCACTGTGCTAGAGCGATCGCCCCAGGCTTGTCCCAGTCTCTTTGCTGCCCTTGACTGGTTCCACAACCACACGCTGATTCGTACAACGGCTGACCAGTTTGCAGCACTCTCTACCCAATACTTGCCCACGGCTGTCTTGAAGCTAGAAACGGCTTTGCCCGATGGCGTTATTGGACTGGTCTGTCAGGGCTTAAGCTGTCGAGAACCTGCCCGCAGCCAGGAACAGCTACAAGAGCAGGTGCAGCAAAGCCAGGTAAGAGGATGATG
>JBBSHC010000161.1:0-7054 GCA_038253425.1 Leptolyngbyales cyanobacterium
CCCACCCACTGTTCCCTTGACCGAATCGTGTTGACCTTTGTCGCTTGCATAATGCCGATACGTTTAAAGTTTGGATGTTAGCGTGTGGAGGGAAAGGCAGATAGGAAGGCTACTAAAAGTTTTGAGCCTTTATACTTCATACTCTTCATCCTTTCTGCCCCGCCTCTAGTAACCGTCGCGTTTCAGCCGCTGCCGCCTTCATTGCTTGCTCTGGTGACTGCTGATTAGTCAGTGCCGCACTGAGGTACCGCTGTAGAATGTCTGATGCCTGGGCATATTGAGCGATCGGCGGACGCAACACCGCTTGATCTACCACTTTGAGCAACTGTGGATAATGGCTGTACTTGGCAACCACATCGGCATCGTTGAACAAATCGCGACGGCTGGGTACATAGCCTGACTCTAGAATGTATGCCTTTTGAGGCGCTTGATTCGTCAGAAACCGTACCGCCTTCAGCGCTTCCTTTGGGTGTCTGGTTGTTTTCGTAATACCCAGGCCCCAACCGCCCAGGCACGAGCCTCCTGCCGCTTGCCCCGTTGCTGGCACCATCGGCATGATGCCAATTTTGCCTTTGATTGGAGAGTTTTCCTGCTGTGCTAAGGGCCAAACGTAGGGCCAGTTGCGGAGAAAAACGGCATCTCCCGCTTGAAACATCCGCCGCGTGTCTTCTTCGACATACGTGGTGACGCCCGGAGGAGAAATGCCCTGCGCGATCGTCTGCCGCAAAAATTCAACAGCGCGAATTGCTTCCGGGCGATCGATGCCCACCGTCAGCGTTTGAGGATCGACCCAAAAGCCCCCGAAGCCCTTGAGTACTTCCACAAACATGGCGGTTGCTCCTTCATACTGGCGACCCTGCCAGAGATAGCCCCAACGAGCCGCTTTCTGAGCTTGCAGCGTTTTGGAAATCTGCATGATGTCGTCCAACGTCTTTGGCGGTTGCAATCCAGCCTTCTCAAGCAGATCTTTGCGGTAGTAGAGTACACCCGCATCCGATCGCACGGGCATCCGGTAGAGCCTGCCTTCATAGCGTCCACTTTCTACGGCTTGGGGTGAAAAACCAGCGAGGTCGGACTTCGGGAATTCATCGGTCAGATCTAACAACCAGCCTGCCGCTGCAAACTTGGGCGTCCAGACCACATCCATATTGACGAGATCGTAAGGAGAGTTGCCCAACAAAAA
Organism: Leptolyngbyales cyanobacterium; assembly: GCA_038253425.1. GTDB lineage: Bacteria > Cyanobacteriota > Cyanobacteriia > Leptolyngbyales > Leptolyngbyaceae > Stenomitos. The sequence goes on from JBBSHC010000161.1 coordinate 1,184, forward strand.
TGAGGTTGTGTACAGGTCTTCGTTGACGTTAGCCGAGTTGGGTCCTTCATCTAACTGGATGCGAATGCCTGGGTTCTGTGCCTCAAACGCTTTGACTAACACTTGATACGGCGGAATATCTGGTGCCAGCATCAAGAGCCGCAACGTGACAGGCTGCTGCGACAGCGCGATCGGAATCGCAACAAGCAGGGCAGAGAGAATGGTTAAAGCAAACCAGCTACCCCAACGCCACCGTCGCGACTGATGCCAACGTTGAGCCAAAACCCGCCTGAGCGATCGCATACCGTTCATAAAAACCCGCCCGAGTCTGAACTGTAACGCCAGCAAAGCTTCTCTTGTAAGAGTAAATGACTGAGAATGCGTTGAGCCGTAATCGATAAACTTTGTAAGAGATTCCAACAAAAATCCGTGAAAATGGCTGGAGAAGGCTCATCAAGACTGTTTAAGGGTAGTCCTATTTAGGTGAGGACGGACAGAACTCCTTTCATGTAAAGCTTTCAGAGCTTAGGGTCAACCTTGCAGACCTGAAGTATCCTGGCTTTTTTCATGCAGCTACAAAGCCAAGACATTAACGAAATAATCGGCACTCTGGGCTATCTCATGGGCAGATACTTGCAGCTTTCCACATGGCAGTAAATCGATGAAATTGATGCTGACATGAAGTTTCAAGCATCCTTACCTTTAGGGCACTACCGTTTTTCAATTCGTTTACGTCAACGGAAAGAACACCCGCACGTAGGTAGACAGAATGGTGTTACCCCAAAATACTGCTAGCGCTGACCCGATCGCTAGAAAGGGACCAAACGGCATTGGTTGCCGTCGATCGAGCCAACCCAGCGCAATTGCACCACCACCAGCAAAAGCACCGATCGCGCAGGCAAGAAACCCAGCTAGCAGCAAATACTTCCAGCCTAGCCACGCGCCCATCATGGCAGCCAACTTTGCATCACCCGCCCCCATCGCTGACCGTCCTAACGCCATTGAGCCTGCGATCGCAATGATGTCTAACAGCCATAGCCCCACTATGGCACCCAGCACACCCTGCATCAGTTGTGTCAAGATACCCGTCAGACTGGCACTGAGTAAAAAACCGAGGATTGCTTGAAAGACTAGCCCGATCGCCAAACCCGACTGTGTGAGTGGATTGGGCAGCGTCATCGTATCCAGGTCAATCAGCGATAGTGCTAACAGCCAGCTCAAAAATGCCCAGTAGCCCACCGTTTGCCACGACCATCCAAACGCCCAGAGGGTAAAGACAAACAACAGTCCTGTGACACCCTCAACGATGGGATAGCGCGCCGAAATTGGGTATTGACAGTGCCGACAGCGACCCTTCAACCACAGCCAACCTAGCACAGGGACATTTTCGCTTTTGCCCAACCGATGTAAGCATTGAGGGCAGCGTGAAGGGGGATAGACCAGCGACAGTCCCGCAGGCAAACGATACACCACAACGTTCAAAAAGCTGCCGACAGAAGTACCCAGCGCAAACACAATAATGCTTGCAGGCAACTCAAATAAAAGATCCATGAGGGCAAGGGGCTAAAGAACTCAGCGCAATCATCGGCGTACAACGCTTAAGTTACCCCGTTGTGACCCTTTATCTGACACGTCATGAGACCAAACCACGTTCGCTGAGGATGCCAAAAAGCCTGGTCAGCTATCGATGCCAATCCAGCCCTACCGCGCTCGACCTTACCTTCTAAACGCCCTTACCTTTTAAACTCAAGGTTCTGAAAGAGAAACTTTACGCTACTTGCAACTGATCGCTCCCGCACTCCATCACGATTCCCGATTCTCGATTCCCCAATCCCCCTAATACATTTCCGACTCAATCTGGCTAAACGGCACAAAGCACTCCTGGGGCAACAAGATGGGCTTGCCTGAGAAAATAAGCTTACCCCGGTGGGTAAAGCGGTTGATTGCTACCCCCAATGGGCGCTGAATCAAGCCAGGATGAACTTCATAGTAGGTCGTATAAATCTGCCGCGCTGAACGAATCAGGGCAGGGTCTAGTAACGCTGTGAAGTCTGAGTCGTCAACTCGACTGTGATTCTGTTTCTGCGAAACGTATACCACCTTTTTACCCCTTCGTTTTTGCTGACTTTAGTATAAGTGTACGATTTCAGCAAGCGGTGATTTCTTTAAATTCACCCCTTACAGCCGTCCTGCTCCTGGCAGGATGGATCTAAACCTTCAAGGCTATGTATCTGGCAATACGAAAACGCATTGCTGCACCTGAAGTAATCGCACCCGTAAGCGATCGCTAAAACTGCCGAAACCTCGTAAAAGTATACTCAGATTCAACGACTTGGCGGCGATCGTGTGGATTCTTAAAGAAACTACATAGAACGAAGTACCTGAATCATGGCATCGCCCATCGCTCGGCAGCCCAGCAGCGTCATGCCTTCAGACATAATGTCTCCGGTGCGGTTGCCCTGATCCAAAACGGTGAGTACGGCTTGCTCAATGCGATCGGCCGCCACTGGTTGATTCAGCCCATAGCGCAACATCATCGCTGCGCTGAGAATCTGTGCCAGAGGATTTGCCTTATCTTGCCCAGCAATATCAGGCGCAGACCCATGCACTGGCTCGAAAACACCGGGACCCGATGCGCCTAAACTGGCAGAAGGCAACATGCCGATACTTCCAGTCAGCATAGCAGCAGCATCAGAAAGGATATCGCCAAACAAGTTGCCTGTAACGATCGTGTCAAACTGCTTGGGCCACCGTAGAAGTTGCATGGCGGCATTGTCCACATACATGTGCGATAGCTCGACATCAGGGTACTCCGCTGCAAGGGCAGTAATGCGATCGCGCCAGAGTTGCGACACTTCCAGCACATTTGCCTTATCCACTGAGCAGAGCCGCTTACTCCGCTTGCGGGCGGTTTCAAACCCCACTCGCCCGATGCGATCAATTTCCGATTCGGTGTATGCCATGGTGTTAACACCGCGCTTCTCGCCTGTTTCCGTGGCGAAAATGCCTTTGGGTTGCCCAAAGTAAACGCCACCTGTTAGCTCTCGCACCACGAGGATGTCTACCCCTTCCACGATCTCGCGCTTGAGACTGGAGGCATCCAGCAATTGGGGCAAAATTTTAGCGGGGCGAAGATTGGCAAATAACCCCAGTCCGGCACGTAGACCCAACAATCCGGTTTCGGGTCGCAGATGGCGGGGCAGCGTATCCCACTTGTAGCCGCCGATCGCTGCTAACAGAACGGCATCGCTGTTTTTACACAAATCAAGCGTCTCCGCAGGCAGCGGTTCACCTTTTGCCTCGATCGCCGCACCACCCATCAGCGCTTCTTGAAAGGCAAACGACAAGTCCAGTTGCTCACCAATCACTGTCAGCACCTCAACGGCAACTGCCATAATTTCAGGACCAATGCCGTCGCCAGGAAGCAGGGTAATGCGGTAGTGCTGAGTCATAGTGTGCGATCAAAATCAAAGGCTACAAAATCAAACGCTAAATTGTGCCAGAACAAACGTTTTGGCAGACGTAGCAGGTTAATCATTCTACCGTGAGATGTCACGCAATTGAGCTGACACTTAAGCAGCAGTGCAGTTTTGTAGCGTTGTTTCACCCTTGCAGGATGAGGCGTGGATGAGTAGGCGGACAACGCACTGAAAGCTTGTCAAAAAAACGGCACACGTTTGCATCAGCGATCGGCTTACTGCTTCGCAGAAGCAAGCTACAGCTTTTACTGACTTCTGACTACGTTCGGCTGAGCGCTTACGTCGAAGCCTGACTCCTGACTTCTGACTCCTGACCGCTCATACCTTACAGCCGTTCAAGGTGTGCCCCCTTTCCCCGCCTGATCTAACGCACGTTCGGTACGGGCATAGGGATTGGTCTTGGGTTGCCACATCTGGAATGAACCAGTCATCCACTGATTAATGGCCACGCGGGTTCTAAAGCTGGTGCCGCTTAACGGCTGTGGAAGGAACTGATCACCGAAGCCAACGAACACTAAAGCCAACATCAAACAGATTGGAATAGCGGTTTTGACGGGCAGCATGGGTGGGTCGGCAGCGCCGATAGAATTGGGTGCTGTCATTGTTCCCTCCTGGTGACGATGGGCGATCGTGCTCCTTCATAAAGTTTTTGATTATCGGTTTGACTGCCGAGAGCCAATCCATTTTTCTGCCTCCACAGTTGCAGGCTGCACTTGAAGTTAGACGTCTGATGCACAAGCAACGAGGGGTTAACGGTGCGATCGCGTTGGCTGCTGGTTGCCCTTCATCAAGTCTGTCGTTCATCTGAAACGAGTGGCAGTATGATGAAGCGCAGTAGCGAGTCTGCGGCACTCTTTGAAAATGGGAGACAGGCTGCCGGACTGCCCAATCTATTTGTTGGTGGAGAGTGTCATGGTATTGCGTACCGAGTGGTTGAGGCGATCGATCAGCGCCACATTGTTGCTATTGAGCGTGCAAGGAATCAGGTGTGCGTCGGTAGTAGCGGCTGATGTCGTAGCGGCTGATCCAGTAGCTCTGACTGGCGTTGACCTGCACAGCACCGATGCCTTTGAGCATATTCCGGCTCGGCAAAAGCGCCTGGTAGCACAGACGACAGGCGATCCAGCCGCTGCACCCCGTTTCCCACCCGTTGCACCGCCGCCAGGTGTCACCCCCTTACCCGATCGACGACAGCAGCAAGAAGAGCAAGCGATCGGTGCTGATTATCGGGTGAGTGCACTTCAACCGGATGGCAATAATCTCTGGGTCGGTTCCTGGCAGGGATTGGCGCAAATTGATCCGAATAGCGGCAAGATTCGATCGCGGGTGAGCTTGCCCAACCAAACGATCGGCGCTTTAGCAACCGATCGGGTTGGGCGTCTCTGGGTGGGCACTTACGAAGGGTTAGCTCGGATTGATCCGCGCACAGGTGAAATCACCGCACAAAATTTTTTCCTGCCGTCCAATCGCGTTTTGTCGCTGCTCATCGATAAACGGGGCTACCTTTGGGTGGGCACAGATGACGGATTAGCCCTCATTAGCCCAGACCAGGGGTTGCTGATGACCACAGTTAAAAATCTACCGGGCGTCAGCGCCAATGCTCTTAGCCTGGATGCAGACGGCAACCTCTGGGTGGGAACGCTGGATGGACTGGTACTAATCAATACTGCCAGTGCAACGGTTATGAAGCGGATCAGCTATTTGCCGGGAACCACTGTACAAACGCTCACGCTCAGCCCGTGGGGTAGGCTCTGGATTGGCACACCGAATGGATTGCTAGAACTGGATAACGCTGGGCAAACGGTGCGATCGGTGACCCAGTTGCGAGGGCGGAATGTCACAGCACTCCGTTTTGACAAAATTAATAGTCTCTGGGTGGGTACTACTACCGGGCTACTGCGGTTGAATCCAACGACGGGGGCGGTGGCAGGCGGCATTCCCAATTTGCCTTCCAGTCGGGTACTTTCCCTTTCACCCGACACAGGCAATAAGCTCTGGGTGGGTACAAGCGAAGGACTTGCCTGGGTCAGCATGTCTACCTTTCGAGCATCAGCCCATGATACGTTTCGTCGCCGTAGTCAGTAGGCGCACTATGGTGGAGCGGTGTACCGTCAGAGCGAAAGCAAGAGCACAATTGACCGCTTAAAATTGAGTGATCTGTCCCTTTTGCCGAGCGGCTTTTCTCTGTACGCTGTACGCTGTCCCCCTTCTTTTGTACCCTGTGATGCCAGTGACCACCCATCAGTTGACCCAATGGAAGCAGCAAGGACGAGCGATCGTGGCGCTGACTGCCTGGGATTATGCCATTGCTCATGTGCTGGATGAGGCAGGCGTTGACTTGATTTTGGTGGGAGATTCTCTGGCAATGGTGGCACTGGGGTATGACACCACTCTGTCTGTTACCCTGGATGAG
>JBBSHC010000162.1:0-7036 GCA_038253425.1 Leptolyngbyales cyanobacterium
AAAGCCGCAGAATACAGGGCGGTTCTTGAAACGCGCAGAACATAATCGTGATCCGCCCATTTTCCTGAAGGTGGGCTGATGTTTCGTTGCCGCTCCCGGTGACATCTAAATAGGCAACCCGGTTCGGTGAGAGCAACCGAAAACTGTCTAAGCCCTTGGGCGAAAGGTTAACGTGCCCGTTTGCAGCAAGGGGCGCAGTGCCAACAAAAAAGATCTGCTGGGCGGCGATAAAGCGCTGAAGGTCGTCCGTAAGCGTGTCAAAAACTTTAGCCATGCGTAAACCATGCTTGCATCTACCAGAGTAAGCAGTATATCAAGCTGACCTGATGGAACGAAGGGACGCTTTCGCTTCATCAACAGTCTTGCAAAGGGTCTAGTCTAGCCTCCCGCACTCTAGAACTCCGACGCTCCTGAGACGGCATCAGCATTACAGCAGTTTTCAGTTGCGTACAACACAGCTTTGAATCAGCGTCAGCGGTCAGCGGTTAGCGATCAGCTTTTTGCTCATCGGACTGTAACCTATACGTTTGAACATCGCTGTAAGATGCTTTTGCCTTTTGCCTTTTGCCTTTTGCCTTTTACCTTTTGCCTTTTACCTTTTACCTTCTACTTTGCCTTCTACCCAAACCGCACCTTGCCGCAACACTTGCCAGCCCGATCCCTTCCAACGGATGACGGTAGACGGTAGACCGGACGGAGGTATGGGAGGAGCTTGCTGTAACCTTTGTTCCTCTGACGGTAGAAGGGTAAACACATGCGGGAATGCAACAGCAATTTCAGCCATTGTTTGTAGGGCTGGTTCACCGGAACGATTGGCGCTAGTCGTAGCAAGGGGACCCGTTGCCGTGAGCATCGCCTGCGCGATCGCGTGATTGGGAACACGGATACCAATCGTTTCAGGCTGTGTGGGATTCATCGTTGGCGGTACGCGATCGCTGGCAGGCAACACCAGCGTGAGTGCCCCCGGCAGATAGCGATCAACCATTTGCTGCCAGATCTGGCGCTCGGTTGGGCTGCCCGCTACATAAGACCACAGAACCTCGATCGAGGCTCCCATTAAAATGAGTGGCTTCGTCAAAGAACGCTGCTTGGCAACAAAGAGTAAATCGGCGCGATCGGGGCGAACGCCCAGTGCTGGCACCGTATCTGTAGGAAAACTCACCAGATGCTCGCCAGAGCAAACGTTTTTAGCCAGATCGTGAAGTGAAACTTGCGGCATTAACTTTATTAAGCTGAAAAAGTATAAAGATTTAAAAGAATAATATTACTCAGCAGCTTTGTAGCTTTTAGTAACACCGTTTTCATAAGGTTATAGCCCTCGTTTCTTAGAAGCAAGATATGCTTTGATCAGCTAATGTGTCCGCTTTGACTTCTATCTACAGGCTTCATGGTTTAGACTGCTACGAAGATGACTTGAGAATGGACGGGGTAAAGCGTTCCACCTTTATGCTTCTGCTTTTGAGCCATGCCCTTAAATGTTCTTAAATGTCATAGGCTGACCGACTTGATCAGTCTAAAACGCTGCTCATCCTACTTTTAGCATTCTATTGGCGTCAGCGATTGCTTGCCTCTTGCCAAGTGCCTCTACTTGCTGAATAAAGCGACTAGACGCTTATCATTTTAGAAGTAATGACCCAAGAAAAAAGCTAAAGGTCTTGCTACAGTAAACGGATATGCTTCAGCAAATTTCATGAAAGCAGAACAGTTTGAGAGTCTGCGAGAGTATTGTCGAGATGATGCTGCTTCTATTGCCTTGCAGCAGCATCTTTTCGCTATGAAACATCAGTATCTTCAAACCGAAGCCGCACTTAAAGCAGCGCATGATCAACTAGAAGCGCATGTTAAACAGCAGGCAATCGAACTGGATCAAGTCAAGACGGCACTGCAAGCAGCGCGTACTGGACGGCAGCAAGCAGAGAACGCTCTAGGGCAGGCAGAGACAACCTATCGCAACATCTTTGAACATGCGATCGAAGGTATTTTTCGGACTGCGCCAGAAGGGTATTACCTGAGTGCAAATCCGGCATTAGCACGGCTCTATGGCTATGCCTCGCCAGAGGAATTGATCACTACACTGACAGATATTGGTCAACAGCTCTACGTCGATCGCGATCGACGAGATGAATTTATCCGCCTGATACAGGCACAGGGTTTTGTCACCGCTTTTGAGTCTCAGGTTTACTGCCACGACGGTCGTACAATCTGGATTTCGGAAAACGCCCGTGCGGTCTACGGAGCAGACGGTTTGCTGTCTTACGAAGGTATGGCAACCGACATCACTGAGCGCAAAAGCAGCGAAGCAAAACGCAAACAGGCTGAAAGGGAACTGCAACAAAGCGAAGCACGCTATCGGGCAGTGGTGGAAGACCAAACTGAGATGATTAGCCGCTTTTTACCGAATGGCACGCTAACCTTTGTGAATGATGCCTATTGTCGGACTCATGGTAAAACTCGCGCTGAGCTTCTAGGGCAAAACTTGCTCTCGCTGATCCCCGAAATCGCACGACAGCAAGTTCAGCAAAAAATTGTCTCACTCAACCGTGAGCAGCCAGCCATCACCTCCGACCAGCCGTTTATCGCTGCCAGTGGCGAACTGCGGTGGCATCAGTGGACCGATCGCGTTCTCTTTGACGAGCAGGGAAACGTGGTGGAATTCCAGGCAACGGGACGGGATATCACCGAACAAAAAAAAGCCGAGCAAGCACTGCGCGACAGCGAAACCAAAAACCGTGCCTTGCTAGATGTGATTCCAGATCTTCTCTTCCGCCTCCGTCGGGATGGCACGTGCCTGGATCTCAAAACCGATCGAGAGGATGATCTAATCCTGCCACGGGAGCAGATGATCGGTGTAAAATGTCAGGCTCATCTCCCTCCTGAACTGGCGCAGCAGCGATTAGAGTGTGTGGAACGAACGCTGCAAACAGGCAAAATTCAAACGATCGAATACCAGCTTTATATCAACGGTGAGTGGCGTGAGCAAGAATCGCGCATGGTGGTCTGCGGTGAGGATGAAGTGCTGGCGATCGAGCGTAACATCACCGATCGCAAACACACCGAACGGCAACTCAGGCAACAGGCAGACCGCGATCGTTTGTTAGCCGCGATCGCGCTTCGGATTCGGCAGTCGCTCAACCTGGAAGAAATTCTCTACCGCACGGTAGCGGAAGTGCGCGAGTTCTTACACACCGATCGCGTTTTAATCTACCGCTTTGATGCCACCAATACGGGTCTTCTCGTTGCCGATTCGGTTGATCCGGCATGGGCGATCCACACTCAGAGCGATCGCCATCAGATCTGGTACTGCGATAATACCGCCGCTTACGAGCGTGGCGAAATTGGCATTGTGAACAATAGCCAGCAACCAGGCTTGCCAGCCGCTTACCAGGCACTCATGCAACGTCTGCAAATCAAGGCAAAGCTAGTAGTGCCCATTATTCAGGGGACGCAGCTTTGGGGCGTTTTGGCAGTCCACCAATGCACTGATGTCCGTAAATGGCAGCCGTTAGAAATCGATTTGCTTGAACAGCTTGCGACCCAGGTGACGATCGCGATTCAGCAAGCGCAACTATTTAGTCAGGTGCAACAGCAGGCACAGCGCGAACGGGTGCTCAACCAGATCAGCCAAACGTTGAACTCCAGCCTGGATGGCGACTACATTTTGCAGGAAATTGCTAACCTGACAGGAGAATGTTTCAACGTCGATCGCGTGCTGATGCTGACCATTAAAGACCGAATTCAAGCACGGACTGAGTGGCGAGTCACTGAGCAGATCCCGTCCATGCTTCACTTTAAAGCGCCTCTAAACGCCTGGCCCGATCTAGAAGATCCAGACTCAGACTTTAATCAACGTCGCTTCTTCCAAGCACCCGACTATCAGCAGCTTGACCTCACTGAAGGTCGCCGTGTGGAATGGGAAGAAGCAGGCACAAAGTCTGTCCTTTCGTCGCCGATTCTCATTCGGGGTCAACTGTTTGGTGCGATCGCCCTCAGCACCGTCACGAGTCAGCGTACCTTTACCACTGAAGAAATTCAGTTGCTCCAGCGCATTACAGACCAGGCAGCGATCGCCATCCATAATGCGCAAAGCTACGGACGCCTGGAAGATTTGGTGAAAGAACGCACCCAGGAATTAGAACAAGAAAAACTATTCTCGGACGCTGCCAACCGTGCCAAGAGCGAATTTCTGGCGACGATGAGCCACGAACTGCGGACGCCGCTGAATGCCATCCTGGGGCTATCGCAATTGTTAGAACAGCAGATTTTTGGACCGCTGAATCCGAAACAGGCGGAATACATGAGCCACATCCACAGCAGCGGCGATCATCTGCTCCTACTCATTAACGACATTTTGGATTTGGCAAAAGTCGAAGCGGGACGCGAAACGATTACTCCCGTTTCCGTCAATGTTTTAGATTTGTGCAGTTACTGCCTTACCTTAGTACGGGAGCAGGCGTACGATCGCGGCTTACAGCTTGTGAGCCACTTTGACCCCACCGTTCACCTCTGCACTGCCGATGAACGTCGCCTCAAACAAATCCTGCTTAATCTGCTCTCAAACGCGATCAAGTTCACGCCCTCTGGCACCGTGTCACTCATCGTTGAATCGCAAGCCGAGGGAACTACCTTTACCGTTGCCGATACAGGCATTGGGATTCCCGCTGAACAGATCCCCCTCCTGTTCACCCCCTTCTCGCAGCTTGACAGCCAGCTCGATCGTCAGTACTCCGGCACCGGGTTAGGGTTAGCACTGTCTCGCAATCTTGCCCGCCTGCACGGGGGTGATATTACAGTAACCTCCACTGTGGGCGAAGGGAGCCGCTTTACCCTCTACCTTCCCCATGTTCAAGGTAATGTCTCTGACTCAGCGCCGATCACTCTGATGCCTGCCCATGCGACCTATACACGCCCCTGGACACCCGAACGCATTCTCATTGTGGAAGACGATTGCTGTAATGCAATGGTGTTAAAAGATTACCTGCAAGCGATCGGGCATCAAGTGGAACATCTGATCGGTAGCGAACCATTCCTGGCATCAGTACGCGGCTTTAAACCAAGTCTAATTTTGCTCGATGTACAGCTAGCAGGCAAAGGTACTGGCTTAGATTTACTCGCCGACCTCCGTGCCCAACTAGACTTGCAACATATTCCAGTAATTATGGTCACGGCAATGGCGATGGATGGCGATCGCGAAGCCTTTATCGCGGCAGGAGCCAACGATTACCTCAGTAAGCCAGTCGAGGTTGCAGAGCTGGAACTGATGCTGTTGCGGTATTTGTAAGCAAGTATTTGTAAGCGAAAGCTTGTTCAAGAACAATGGCGCAGGTTTGGCTTAGCGATCGGCACTCAGCGATCAGCTTGTACATCTGCTAAAGCAGCTTTTCAGCCACCACCAGCGTCACGGGATTCAACGGTGCAAAGCGGGTGAGATTAGCAAACGGCACCGATCGCGCTAACTGGACTTGCAGGAGGTGATAACGCCAGGAGGATGCACCAAACCAGGTTAAAGCTGTGGTGAGATGCTCTAGAGTTGCCAGAGCCAGAACTATACGTCCATCGCTTTTCAGCCGTTTTTGGCAAACATCCAGCATCGCTGTCAAGTTGCCGCCACTCCCACCAATGAAGACGCGATCGGGGTCAGGCAAGGTTGCTAGCACATCCGGTGCAGTACCCGGAATCGAGATCACGTTCTCTACCTGAAAGCGCTGACAGTTTTGGGTAATCAGAGCCGTACCGATCGCGGTTTTTTCAACGGCATACACTCGCGCACTGGGGCAAAGGCGGGCAATTTCAATCGACACAGAGCCAGTACCTGCACCCAAATCCCAAACTGTCTGAGAGGTCTGTAGAGCCAGTTCACCCAAAATTTGCACCCTCACCTCACGTTTGGTGATCAGTCCGGGGCGATCGCGAAAGCTCAGAAAATACGAGTCGGGGATGCCTAACAGCGGTAGCAGATCCACATCAACAGGTGCCATTACCTCTAAACGCTGCAAGACAACGACATTCAAGGGCGCAAACGTCTGCTCCTGTAACGCTGTCATGGCTGGTTTAACAATGCGTTCGTCCGGTCCACCCAAATTTTCGCAGACCCACAATTGATACCGCAACGGCAAGTCAAGCGCTTGCAGAAGAAGAGCGATCGCGCTGGGCGTATTGGTGCCATCAGTCAGCACTGCGATCGTTTCCACACCCTGCTGCAATGCCTGCATTAGTTCATCCAGCGATCGACCGTGAACGCTAATGAGACGCACATCCTGCCAGGGTAGCTTGAGGCGGCTAAACGCAAGCTGAATCGCACTCAGGTGAGGATGAAACGTGAGTTGATCAGCGGGAAACTCAGCAAGCAGCAACCGTCCTAGCCCAAAGAAAAGCGGATCGCCTGTAGTGAGAATAACGATGAGATCTTGCTTGCTATCCGGACGGTTAGGAACTGCCAGTTGTTGACGGATTTGAGCGATCGCTTGATTTAGATCACCCAGACGAATGCGATCGCCTGAGTGGTCAGAGAAATAACTCAAGTGGCGATCGCTGCCCACTAACAGCGTTGCCTGCTGCACCAGTTGCCTTACAGCATCTGTCAACCCTGCCGCACCATCTAGCCCCACACCCACCACATGAATAGGGATCCGACGCTCCTCAATTTGTCCTCCATCCACACCTGCGGCCTTAACCTTCGTATTCACTGTCAATCTCAATTTCCAGCGTCTCTTCGTCAATACGGACGTAAAGGATGTTGGGGCGACAGCAAACCTGACAGTCCTCTACATAAGATTGCTGGTTGCCTCCGCTGAAATCAACAAAGGTGGTATTTTCTTCGCCACAGTAAGCACAGTAGTATTCTGCCGTATTCTGCATCGGTTCCTCTCGTGCATGTCCCCCGTTTCACCCTACTGCAACTACACCACAGCAGACTGTCTAAAATGTTCTTTGGCACTTGCCAGATGCTTCAGCAGTGTGGCTTCTGGTAGAGGACCTTGTAGATGGCTCCAAGGAAGCACCCGCTCTAGTTGCCAGTCGGCATAAACGTAAAAATCCA
>JBBSHC010000163.1:0-7030 GCA_038253425.1 Leptolyngbyales cyanobacterium
TAGTCTTGCCGCGATCGCTCTCGCCAAGCACTTAAAGCGCGTAGGAGCCAAAATGTATGGAGCCTACTGGTGTCCTCACTGCCACGAACAACTGCAACTCTTTGGTCGTGGGGCTGTGCTTCAACTTCCGTACATCGAATGTGCCGAAGACGGTAAAAATGCGCGTCCTGATCTTTGCAGCACAGCCAAAGTAGAGGGCTATCCAACCTGGAAGATCAAGGGTAAGACCTATCTAGGAGTACAGCAGCTCAAGCAGCTTGCGATCGCCTCTGGCTACAAGGATTGGCGCAATTTCAAATAATTAATGATCGTTTGCAAGTGGTTACGGCTTTTCAAACACCGTTGTAACGAAGGACTAGCTGTGAGGGGACTTTAGCTGTTTGTTGTCAGCGCGATGGTCTAGCAACAAACAGCTCTCAAACCTTAAGACTAACTATTTTCCCTCTGGGTTCAGGTTGCCGCGCATCCGAAGACGCACCGACGCAGCATGAGAATGCAGCCCTTCAGCCGTTGCCAGCACATCGATCGCGCCTGCTACCTTTTGCAATGCTGTCTGTGAATACTGGATCAAACTGGAATGCTTGAGGAACGTTTCTACACTTAAAGCGGAGGTGTAGCGGGCAGAACCAGAGGTCGGTAAAGTGTGGTTTGGACCCGCTAGATAATCACCCACTGCTTCTGGAGTTGAACAGCCTAGAAAAATCGCCCCAGCATGACGAATGCTGTTTAACAAAGCCCAGGGATCAGCAATTTCTAATTCCAGATGTTCAGGCGCAAATTCATTCGATAGATCAGCCGCCTCCTCTAGCGACTCTACCACCACGACTAGACCGTAGTGCGCGATCGCTTTCTCAGTCAGCAAGCGGCGCGGATGGTCAATCAACTGGCGCTCCACTTCATCCACCACCTTGCGTGCCAGCACAGAGTCGTCCGTCAGCAAAATTGCCGCTGCCATCTGATCATGCTCTGCCTGTGCCAGCATATCGGCAGCAACATGCGCTGGATTAGCCACCTTATCAGCAATGATTAACACTTCTGAAGGTCCCGCCAGGGAGTCGATCCCCACTGTGCCGTAAACCAGCTTTTTCGCCAGCGTCACGTAGATATTACCCGGACCTGTAATCACATCGACCTTAGGGATCGTTTCAGTACCATAGGCAAGAGCCGCGATCGCTTGAGCACCACCTACGCGGTAAATTTCCTCGACCCCTGCCTCTTGTGCTGCTACCAGTACGGCTGGGTGAATTGTTTTCTCAGGTCCAGGCGGAGTCATCATGACAATGCGAGGAACGTTCGCGACCTTAGCCGGAACCGCATTCATCAGCACAGTACTAGGATAAGCAGCCTGTCCACCGGGAACGTAAAGCCCCGCACGATCGACGGGCGTATAACGTTTGCCCAACACCACATCATCGTCCGCAAACTGCACCCAACTCTTAGGGATGCGCTGGCGATGAAAGGCTTCAATCTGACGACAGGCAAGTCGAATCGCATCAAGCAACTCTTTCGAGACCTGCTGGTACGCCGCATCTAGCTCAGAGCCACTTACACGTAAATCTTCAGACTTCAATGTGAGCCGATCGAATTCGGCAGTGTAATGCAACACGGCTCGATCGCCCTGACGCTTCACAGCCTGAAGCACTTCACGTACCGTCGCCTCTTTGTGAACAACCTGATCGTCGTGAGTGCGATCGCAGATTCGTCGCAGTTCTGTTAGTGCCTCAGCCCGCTGAGTGATGATTCGCAGCATGGATTAGGGATGCCATTCTTAGGAATTGCCCGGTAAAAACAGAGTCGATCAGTATCTCGGAAACCTGGATAGCAGACGTGTCTGTACTCGTTACTCTAGCTTAACCTGGATTTTTTGGGGATCGCGTGATCTGTCAAAGGAGATGCTATAATTATTTATCGAGCGTCTGGTACGTTTGTTTAAGTAGTGTTCAATAGAAGGGCTTTCGAGATTTACTGTGGCTAATATTAAGTCTGCCATTAAGCGCGTTGAAATCGCCGAGCGCAACCGTTTGCGGAACAAGAGTTATAAGTCAGCCGTAAAGACGCTGACGAAGAAGTATTTTGCGGCAGTGAGCAGTCATCTAGCGAATCCGACCCCTGAATCAGAGCAGGTGGTTCAGCACAGTATGGCTTCTGCTTATAGCAAGATTGACAAAGCAATCAAGCGGGGGGCGTTGCATCGTAATACAGGTGCACGCAAAAAATCGCGTTTGGCACGGGCACTCGCTAAGAATGATGTGTCTCAGGTCGCTGTGTCTTAAGAGTGAGTCTAAGGTTTTCGGTGTGATGGGGTTAAGTGTTCCAGCCGTAACGCTTAAATGAGTTACTCACTGGTTACGAACCAACTCCTGACTTCAGCCCTAAAGCCCAGAGCTTTCTCTTTATGCAGTTGGTCGATACTCACGTTCATATCAACTTTGATTCGTTCCAACCCGATCTAAAGGCTGTTGCTGAGCGTTGGCGTTCTGCTGGCGTGGTGCGCTTGGTTCATTCTTGCGTTGAGCCATCGGAGTTTCCAGTTATTCAATCGCTGGCTGACCAGTTTCCAGAGCTGTTCTTTGCAGTTGGTCTCCATCCACTTGATGTCGAGACTAAATGGACTGGCAGCGTAGCTGAAGAAATCTTGAAGCTCGCTCAAGCCGATCCTCGCGTCGTCGCCATTGGTGAGACAGGGTTAGATTTCTTCAAAGCAAGCAACCACAAGCAACAGCAGCAAGCTTTTGAGTCACAGTTAGCGATCGCGCAGCAGCTTAATTTACCCGTGATCATTCATTGTCGTGATGCGGCTGCACCGATGGCAACGCTACTCCAGCGCTTTTGGAATCAGCATGGTTCTGTTCGGGGCGTGATGCATTGCTGGGGCGGTACACCTGAAGAAACTCAATGGTTCCTCGATTTAGGGTTCTTGATTAGCTTCAGTGGTACAGTGACCTTTCCCAAAGCAACTCAGATTCAGGAATCCGCTCAAATGGTGCCGCTCAACCGCCTGCTGGTTGAAACTGATTGTCCCTTTCTTGCGCCTGTGCCCAAGCGCGGCAAACGCAACGAGCCTGCCTATGTGCGTCATGTTGCGGCACAGGTTGCTCAGTTGCGTCAGATACCTTTAGAAGTGCTGGCAACGCAGACGACGCAAAACGCGTGTCAATTGTTTGGGTTGCCGCTGCCAGCGATGGAAACGCTTGTCAAGCAATGACGTTTCGTCACCTCAATGAGCAGCAGCAGCCAAGCTATTGACTGAGACACCGATTTTTGCTATTGATTCCCACAAAACAAGTTTCTCTACGCCATAATGGAGAGGAGTATGTATACGTAATGCTTAACTGTTTGAGTCGATTCCCCTCCCTTTTGTTGTCATCCGTCACTTCTTGCAGCAGCGATCGACAGTGAACTGGTGTGCTTACAGAGATTATTGGAACGGTCTACCGAATGAATGACTTCCTCACACCCTGTTATTGAACCTTTGGAGACCGCCCTGAACTTTTCACTGTCAGCAGCTTAACCAAATAATTTTCTTCTTGGGTTCTCGCTAGAATCCAAGCCTTTCGTATTGACATTTTCGTACAGACCACGTAAAATCTGGGATTCGCGCTGGGCGTGACCCCTTCGAGGAAGACGCATGACTAAGCAGACATATACCCCCCCCGCTTTCACACTACCAGACCTGGTTGAGATTCAGCGGGCGAGCTTCCGCTGGTTTTTAGAAGAAGGACTGATCGAAGAACTTGACAGCTTCTCCCCTATTACAGACTATACAGGCAAGCTAGAGCTGCATTTTCTGGGCAAAGACTATAAGCTAAAACGCCCTAAGTATGATGTTGATGAAGCGAAACGGCGAGACAGCACCTATGCTGTGCAAATGTATGTGCCAACACGTCTGATCAATAAAGAGACTGGCGAAATTAAGGAGCAAGAGGTCTTTATTGGTGACCTGCCCCTGATGACCGATCGCGGTACATTTATTATCAATGGTGCTGAGCGCGTTATCGTTAACCAGATCGTTCGTAGTCCCGGCGTCTACTATAAGTCGGAGACTGATAAAAACGGTCGTCGTACTTACAATGCCAGCCTGATTCCTAACCGGGGCGCATGGCTCAAGTTTGAGACGGACAAAAATGACCTGGTCTGGGTTCGCATCGATAAAACCCGTAAGCTTTCGGCACAGGTCTTGCTCAAGGCGTTGGGTCTGAGCGATGGTGAAATCTTCGACTCGCTGCGTCACCCCGAATACTTCCAAAAGACTATTGAAAAAGAGGGTCAGTTTGGCGAAGAAGAAGCCCTGATGGAGCTGTATCGCAAGCTGCGTCCTGGTGAACCGCCAACGGTATCCGGTGGTCAACAGTTGCTTGACTCGCGCTTCTTTGATCCAAAACGCTACGACCTAGGCAAAGTGGGGCGCTACAAACTCAATAAAAAGCTGCGGTTGAACGTACCTGAACCAACTCGTGTATTAACAGCACAAGATATCTTGGCAGCGGTTGACTACTTGATCAATCTGGAATTTGATATCGGCAGCATTGATGACATCGACCACCTGGGTAATCGTCGGGTGCGATCGGTGGGAGAGCTGCTGCAAAACCAGGTACGGGTCGGCTTAAACCGATTGGAGCGCATCATTCGTGAACGAATGACTGTTTCCGATGCTGAATCACTTACGCCAGCATCCTTAGTAAACCCAAAACCACTAGTTGCGGCAATCAAAGAGTTCTTTGGCTCGTCTCAACTTTCCCAGTTCATGGATCAGACAAATCCGCTGGCAGAGCTAACACACAAACGTCGTCTCAGTGCCCTCGGTCCGGGTGGTCTAACGCGGGAACGTGCTGGTTTTGCGGTGCGAGATATTCACCCGTCTCACTACGGGCGGATCTGTCCCATTGAAACGCCTGAAGGTCCTAATGCTGGTTTGATTGGCTCACTTGCGACCCATGCACGGGTCAATGCCTACGGCTTTATTGAAACGCCCTTCTACCCGGTAGAAAAAGGTCGAGTGCTCAAAGACCAGCTCCCGGTTTATATGACAGCCGACGAAGAAGATGATCTAAGGGTGGCAGCAGGCGACGTCACGATGGACGAAGCAGGCAATATCCTGGGTGAAACGGTGCCTGTGCGCTATCGGCAGGAGTTCACCACTACTACTCGCGATGAAGTGGACTATGTGGCGGTTTCACCCGTACAGATTATCTCGGTTGCGACGTCGCTGATCCCCTTCCTGGAGCACGATGATGCGAACCGTGCGCTCATGGGTTCCAACATGCAACGGCAGGCAGTACCGCTGCTGCGTCCTGAGCGTCCTTTGGTGGGCACAGGGTTAGAAGCGCAAGCGGCGCGTGACTCAGGAATGGTAATCGTGAGCCGTACTGATGGTGAGGTCACGTACGTCGCCGCCGATCGACTCCGAGTGCGAAATCCTGAAGGTCGCGAAATTGAGTACCAGCTACAGAAGTACCAGCGATCGAACCAGGATACCTGCTTGAACCAGCGACCCATCGTCTTTGTAGGTGACAAAGTGGTGACGGGTCAGGTGCTGGCTGATGGCTCTGCCACCGAAAAGGGCGAACTGGCACTGGGGCAAAACATTCTGGTCGCGTACATGCCCTGGGAAGGCTACAACTATGAAGACGCCATTCTGATTAGTGAGCGCCTGGTTTACAACGACACCTACACCTCCATTCACATCGAAAAGTTTGAGATTGAGGCACGTCAAACCAAGCTGGGACCGGAAGAAATCACCCGTGAAATTCCCAACGTGGGTGAAGACTCTCTACGTCAGCTTGACGAGACGGGTATCATTCGCATTGGTGCCTGGGTTGAAGCAGCCGATATCTTAGTCGGTAAGGTTACGCCCAAAGGCGAATCAGACCAGCCCCCTGAGGAGAAGCTATTGCGCGCCATCTTTGGTGAAAAAGCCAGAGACGTTCGTGATAATTCCCTGCGCGTACCAAACGGCGAGAAGGGACGAGTGGTTGATGTGCGTGTGTTCACCCGTGAGCAAGGCGATGAACTGCCACCGGGCGCAAACATGGTCGTGCGGGTCTACGTAGCTCAAAAGCGTAAGATCCAGGTCGGCGATAAGATGGCAGGTCGTCACGGCAATAAGGGCATTATTTCCCGTATTCTGCCGCTCGAAGACATGCCTTATTTGCCGGATGGTACGCCTGTTGACATTGTGCTGAACCCTCTAGGTGTGCCGTCCCGAATGAACGTTGGTCAGGTTTACGAATGCTTGTTGGGTTGGGCTGGCGAGAACCTGGATGTGCGGTTTAAGGTTGTGCCCTTCGACGAAATGCACGGTGAAGAAAAGTCGCGCGAGACGGTACACGGCAAGTTGCTTGAAGCAAGTGAGATTCTAGCTAAAGACTGGCTCTTTGACCCCAATAACGCGGGTAAAACGCTCGTGTATGACGGACGGACGGGAGAAGCCTTCGATCGCCCGATTACTGTCGGCAAAGCATACATGCTGAAGCTGGTGCATCTGGTGGATGACAAGATCCACGCGCGATCGACAGGTCCTTACTCACTTGTTACCCAGCAACCGTTGGGCGGTAAGGCACAGCAAGGCGGTCAGCGCTTTGGTGAAATGGAAGTATGGGCGCTGGAAGCATTCGGTGCAGCGTATACGTTGCAGGAACTGCTAACCGTGAAGTCGGACGATATGCAGGGTCGAAACGAGGCACTGAATGCGATCGTGAAAGGCAAAGCGATCCCTCGACCTGGCACACCGGAATCCTTCAAGGTACTCATGCGAGAGCTTCAGTCGCTCTGCTTAGACGTCGCTGTGCATAAGCTCGATACACGGGAAGACGGCACCAGTCGAGATAGCGAAGTTGATCTGATGGCAGACGTAAGCAGCCGTCGTGCGCCCTCTCGACCGACCTACGAGTCTATTTCTAGAGATGAGATGGACGATAGTGACGAGTAAGTAGAGTCTGGGATGTAGAGTGCTTGGGTACGGAGAGCCAACCTTATTTTCTGTACCCCAGCCACTCTGTTCCTTAACGTATGATTTTTGTCGCCACAGTAA
>JBBSHC010000164.1:0-7026 GCA_038253425.1 Leptolyngbyales cyanobacterium
TAAAAATGCGGCTAAAGAAGCTTTCTAGCACACAAAGGCTTGATTTTTTTGAAGTGCAATAGTAATTAGCCTTGGTCTTTCAGCTAGAATCTGCCAGGATTAAAGAAGAAAAGCAATCACGATCCTTAAAGCCTACTCTGCAAAATTGCCGATTCGTCTATATTATTCCGACGAAACGTCTAATGTTTCCTTAAGTACCGTTCTCGCTGCCAAATGGTTTCTCGTTGAAGTCAGAATTTCTGCTTCCCGCTCCAAACGAGCCGCTGTATTCTGCATCTCAAGCAACGCTTGCTGCTCTTCTGCGACACCGTAAAGATTGCTGGCAATCCAGTAAGACAGTTCGATTGGTAAATCCGGCATAGCCTCAGGAAGCTCAATTTCCTGACCAGTTAATTTCGCCGAAAGGCGAACCACATCTTGGAGCAACTGAGCTACATTGCCTGCTAAAGGCTTTAGATCGCTTTCAGGCGGATGATCTTCCATCCACTCAACCAAGCCTACCCGATAAGGTTTTTCGCGGACATATTCAAGTACTCGAAACCGTTGCTGCCCAAGCGTTAATACCTTCATACGATCATCAGGCAGCCGTTGAAACTGAATAATTTCAGCACAGCAACCAACGAGTGCTGGCTTACCCTGAACTTGATCCCACATGACGACGCCAAAGCGACGATCGCCCTCCAGAATCGTGTTCATCATGATTCGGTAGCGGAATTCAAAAATATGTAACGGTAATGGTCTACCCGGAAACAGAACCAAATCCGGTAGAGGAAAAAGAGGAAGCTCTCGAACTGCGATCGAAGAAGACGCCATTATTTAATCTAAAATACAGTGCTTCTCGCTCTACTGTAACGCATTCAGCCCAGAGAACGGCTCTTTTAAGACTGCTCTCCAGGCTGATTCAGAAGATAGAATGAACCATGTGAGCGTTCATACTCGTAGAAAAAAACCCTATAAAAAAAGGCGGGTATCACCCACCTTCATGCTTCTAAAGCTTAACTTCGATATCAACACCCGCTGGCAGATCTAACTTCATCAAAGCATCGATTGTTTTCGACGAAGGCTGATAAATATCAATAATGCGTTGATGCGTACGTGTCTCAAAGTGTTCACGCGAATCCTTGTCTACGTGAGGAGAGCGGAGAACACAATAAATCCGACGCCTTGTTGGAAGTGGAATTGGACCAATCGCCGTTGCGTTCGTGCGATTTGCAGTATCCACAATCTTTTCGCACGACGTATCTAAAAGGCGGCGATCGAACGCTTTAAGCCGAATACGAATCTTTTGCTGCTGAATAGTTGCCATGAGAATTGTCTCTAAGTTGTCAAGGTTCTAGTTAAGTAGTCACAAACAAGACTGAAACATCAGACCAACATTGCCATCTTGAAAACTATTGATAGCTCTCAATCTAACAAAAAGCTTGGTTTGATTAATTTCTAGCCGATTGCATCAGTCATACAAGCGATCAGCAGTTCGTTTTTATCAACCACTGATCGCTTAGAGATCATAGCCGAACGAGCTATTTGAGGATCTTAGCAACGACACCAGCACCAACCGTACGACCGCCCTCGCGAATAGCAAAGCGCATACCTTGCTCAATAGCGATTGGGTTGATCAGTTCTACGGTCATTTTGATGCGATCGCCCGGCATCACCATTTCGGCTTCGCCACCTTCATCCGTTGTGAAATCACTGATCGTACCGGTCACATCCGTTGTGCGGACATAAAACTGAGGACGATAGCCAGGGAAAAAGGGAGTATGACGACCGCCTTCTTCCTTTTTCAGGATATACACTTCAGACTCAAACTTTGTGTGAGGCGTAATCGATTTCGGTTTAGCGATAACCATACCGCGCTCGATGTCATCTTTTTGCAGACCTCGCAGCAGTACACCCGCGTTGTCTCCAGCCATACCTTTTTCAAGACTCTTCTTAAACATCTCGATACCAGTTACTGTGGTAGAACGAGTGTCACGGATACCAACGAGCTCAACGGTGTCGCCAACTTTAACTTCGCCCCGCTCAATCCGACCAGTAGCCACCGTTCCCCGACCAGTAATCGAGAAAACATCCTCGACTGCCATCAAGAATGGCTTGTCGATATCACGCTCAGGGGTGGGAATGTAGGAATCTACGTTGTCCATCAACTCATAGATCTTATCAACCCATTCGTTTTCACCACGTTTGGTTTTGGGATTAGCCGTCATCGCTTCCAATGCTTGAAGCGCAGAGCCAGCCACAATGGGAATGTCGTCACCGGGGAAGTCGTAGGAACTCAGAAGTTCACGCACCTCTAGTTCCACCAGTTCCAACAGTTCATCGTCATCTACCATGTCCTTCTTGTTCAAGAAGACAACCAATCTCGGCACACCAACCTGTCTCGCCAGGAGAATGTGCTCACGGGTTTGAGGCATGGGACCATCTGCCGCTGACACGACCAGAATACCGCCGTCCATTTGAGCGGCTCCTGTAATCATGTTTTTCACATAGTCAGCGTGTCCGGGACAATCAACGTGGGCGTAGTGCCGATCAGCTGTTTCATACTCGACGTGAGCCGTGTTGATTGTGATGCCCCGTGCTTTCTCTTCCGGTGCAGCATCGATCTCGTCATACTTTTTCGCTGTTGCTTGACCTAAAGCTGACAAGGTCATTGTGATCGCAGCAGTTAGCGTGGTTTTACCGTGGTCAACGTGACCAATGGTGCCGATGTTGACGTGGGGTTTATTCCGTTCAAACTTTGCACGTGCCATGAGTTATTTATCCCTCTTCCTGATTATGCGTTCCCTTTACTTTTAGCGATGATTGTTTCAGCCACACTGCGAGGCACCTCTTCGTAGTGACTGAATTCCATCGTGAATATGCCCCGACCCTGAGTCATTGACCGGATATCTGTAGCATATCCAAACATTTCTGCCAGTGGAACCTTTGTGGTTACTTTGGCAAGCCCCTGCTCCACTCCCTGCGCCTCAATCTGACCTCTTCGCGAAATCAAGTTGCCCATAACAGGACCGAGGAAGTCTTCGGGAACTTCAACTTCAACCTTCATCATAGGCTCTAGAAGCACTGGTGATGCCTTCATTACAGCACTCTTGATTGCCATTGACCCAGCAATCTTAAATGCCATTTCCGAAGAGTCTACGTCATGGTAGGAACCATCAACAAGCGTTGCCTTAAGGTCAATCACTGGATAACCAGCCAGAATGCCAGATTCGCAGGCTTCTTTCATCCCTTGCTCTGCCGGATTAATATACTCTTTCGGTATAGAACCGCCGACAATTTTTGAGACAAACTCAAACCCACTACCTGGTTCAGTTGGTTCTAGCTCAATCACCACATGACCATACTGTCCCTTACCACCACTCTGCCTGACAAACTTGCCTTCTGCCCGGACGGGCTTACGTACAGTTTCCCGATAGGCAACCTGGGGTGCCCCAACGTTTGCTTCGACCTTAAACTCGCGCAGCATTCGATCGACCAGAATTTCCAGGTGAAGCTCACCCATACCCGCAATCACGGTCTGGTTGGTCTCTGGATCGACATTGACCCTGAAGGTTGGATCTTCTTCTGACAGAGACTGGAGGGCTTTCGACAGCTTCTCCATGTCTTGCTTTGTCTTTGGTTCCACTGCAACCGAAATCACTGGTTCTGGGATAAAGAGAGATTCCAAAATCACAGGGGATGCTTCGTCACAAATTGTGTCGCCCGTAAAGGTATCCTTCAGCCCCAAAACCGCACCGAGATCGCCAGCTCGCATCTCGTCTACCTCAATGCGATCGTCCGCCTTGAGAATAATTAGACGTGATACCCGCTCCTTTTTATCCTTGGTGGAGTTCAGAACATAGCTGCCTTTTTTTAAGACGCCTGAGTAAACTCGGATGAAGGTCAAACGACCATACGGATCAGCCATGATTTTGAAAGCCAGCGCTGACATTGGCTCTGAATCATCAGCATGGCGCTCTATAGGAGTGCCGTTGGGCAAAAGCCCCTGAATTGGCGGCACATCGATCGGCGCTGGTAAATAGTCAATGACTGCATCCAGCATGAGTTGAACGCCCTTGTTTTTAAAGGCAGATCCACAGAGCATGGGTACAATTGCACCCTCGATCGTGCCTTTTCGCAACGCCGCTTTAATCTCAGCTTCAGTAAGTTCTTCACCGTCCAGATACTTTTCGGTGAGCGCATCGTCAGTCTCTGCTACAGACTCAATCAGCTTCAGACGATATTCGGCAGCCAAATCCTGCATCTCCGCAGGAATATCAACCTCCTCAATGTCTGTCCCTAAATCATTGTTGTAAATAAAGGCACGCATGCGAACCAAGTCAACAATGCCTTTAAGAGTGGTTTCGCTACCAATGGGAAGCTGGATTGGCACTGCGTTGGCACGTAGCCGATCGCGTATCTGCCCATAAACCTTGTAAAAATTCGCACCAGTCCGATCCATCTTGTTCACAAAGACAATACGGGGGACTTTATAACGATCAGCTTGACGCCACACCGTTTCCGACTGGGGTTGCACGCCACCAACAGAGCAAAAAACAGCAATCACACCATCCAGAACACGCATCGATCGCTCAACTTCGATCGTGAAATCTACATGTCCTGGCGTATCGATAATGTTGATCTGATAGTCTTTCCAACTTGTACTAATAGCAGCAGCCGTGATGGTGATGCCACGTTCCCGCTCCTGCGCCATCCAATCAGTAGTAGCAGTGCCTTCGTGAACTTCACCAATTTTGTGTACTACACCAGAGTAGAACAAAATTCGTTCAGTTGTTGTAGTTTTGCCAGCGTCAATATGTGCGGCAATCCCGATATTTCGGATTCGTTCAAGTGGGACGGTACGGGACACAACTACCTCCTTAGTCTCTGCCACAGCCGTGACTGCGTTACTGCCTCTGTTAAGATTTTATACTTTTTGAATGAGATGGGCGGAGAGTGATTTCCACACCTGCCTCAGAGCTAGTAACGGTAGTGAGCAAAGGCTTTGTTTGCCTCAGCCATCCGGTGCGTTTCTTCCCGTTTACGGATCGCGCTACCTGTCTCATTCGCAGCATCCATTAGCTCATTTGCAAGTTTGCTTGCCATCGTGCGACCGGGTCGCTGACGTGAATATTGAATAAGCCAGCGGAGCGCGAGCGCAATACCTCGCTCAGAACGAACCTCCATCGGTACTTGATAGGTTGCGCCCCCAACACGGCGAGCTTTAACTTCCACCAACGGCGTTGCATTTTTAACTGCACGTTCAAACACTTCAATGGGGTCAGCGCCTGTACGCTGCGCGATCGCTTCAAAAGCATCATAAATAATGTGCGAAGCGAGGGATTTTTTCCCGTGATGCATGATGCGCCGGACCATCATGCTGACCAAACGAGAGTTATGAACGGGATCAGGCGGGACTGTACGCTTTTGAATAGCAGTGCGACGAGACATAGTAAACCTTGCAGAGAAGAAGTGAAACGTTAAAGGGCTAGTAAAACTGGAAAGTCAATGACGAGAGCAAGAGTTGAAAGCGCTTGAAATCAGTTCGCTAGAGTTTGATCAAGAGCCATTATTAAAATGACCTCTGCTCAAGCGCTTGCGTAAAGCTGGGCAAGTATCCATAAGCATTTTGCACCCAGCCTTGAAAAGCAATCATAAGCTTATTTACTTTTCGGACGCTTAGCACCGTATTTGGAGCGACCTTGCTTACGATCCTTAACGCCAGCGGTATCAAGAGTGCCACGAATGATGTGATAGCACACACCTGGCAAATCTTTCACACGACCACCCCGGATCATGACTACCGAGTGCTCTTGTAAGTTGTGACCAATACCGGGAATATAGGCTGTTACCTCGTAGCCCGATGTTAAACGAACCCTGGCTACTTTTCGGAGTGCCGAATTAGGCTTCTTAGGAGTTGTTGTGTATACCCGCGTACAAACGCCACGACGTTGAGGGCAACTCTTCAAAGCAGGGGATTTAGTTTTCTTCTGCGTCTTCTGACGCTCAGTACGAATGAGTTGCTGAATAGTTGGCATAATGCGAGAGGCGTGTGCAGTTCCGCTTAAGCTGGCTTTTTACAAACTCTAATTATAGCCAGAGAATCGAGCCAATGTCAACTAAACGCTAAAAAACGATGTGCCAACTAAATGCTTGCACTCTCATAAGAAAACTTAGCTGGCTTGAATCGATGCATCAGTTAAGGAGAAGGAGTTGCCGCATCCACAGTTCTGTTTGGCGTTGGGGTTATGAAAGCGAAAGCCACCCCCCATCAAATCCTCGGAATAATCCAAAACAAGACCGTCTACGGCGGTGAGACTTTGAGCATCAACGACGACTTGAACACCATTGCATTCATACACGCAGTCATTGGACTGGATCACCTCATCAAAGGTGAGGGCGTAAGACATCGCCAAACAACTGCTTGGTTGAGTGCTGAGACGAAACACCAATTTGGGATTGTGACGTCTTGCTTGCAGTCGTAAAACTTCGCTGGCAGCAGCATGGCTGACGTGAATCATCTGTGTATGGAGAGAGACTCTGAACCCATCCTACAGCAGCATGAAGCGGTAAGAGGAGAAATAGGTGGTGAGTTCAAAGCCTCTCACTTAAGCTCACTTTTACCTTTATAGATTGCTGGTGAGCATGGTTTTTGACGCTCTACTGGGCGCGGGCGTAATCGTCTTGGAAGCGAACAATATCGTCTTCGCCCAAATACTCGCCATTTTGCACTTCAATCAAAACCAGTGGGATGACGCCGGGATTCTCTAGACGATGGGGCGTACATTGGGGCACGTAAGTGGACTGGTTGCTGCTAAGTACATGCTCCTGGTCACCACACGTCACTTTTGCTGTGCCTGATACCACAATCCAGTGTTCGCTACGATGATGGTGCATTTGCAAACTCAGGCGGTGCGTGGGTTTGACTTCGATGCGTTTGATCTTGTAGCCGCGACCTTCTTCCAAAATGGTAAAAGAACCCCAAGGTCTCAATTCAGTCGCAGCAAGTGTTTTTTGGACACCAGAGAGAGGAAGAGCGAGGGAAGA
>JBBSHC010000165.1:0-7018 GCA_038253425.1 Leptolyngbyales cyanobacterium
AACATAACTCGTTCTCAGCTTCTACTGGTTCAAGACCAAATCGTATGGTACTTTTATTGTCGGAAATCACCTAAGTAGTTCAACTTAATTAAATATAAAAGGGGTCGAGATGCAGTCGAGTAGGACATCGCTGCCCCAACCTCAACCGTGGCGCGCCGCCTCGATTGCAGCGATGTCAATCTTTTTCATCTGCATCATCGCATCGAACACACGCTTAGCGGCAGCGGGATCGGGATCGGTTATCGCTTTGGTTAGAGCGATTGGCGTAATCTGCCAGGACAATCCCCATTTGTCCTGGCACCAGCCGCACGCACTCTCTTTGCCGCCGTTGCCGACGATTGCGTTCCAGTAACGATCAGTTTCGGTCTGGTCAGCGGTTGCGACCTGAAACGAGAATGCTTCGTTGTGCTTGAATGCTGATCCGCCGTTGAGTCCGAGGCAGGGAATGCCCATCACGGTAAACTCAACCGTCAACACATCCCCTTTCTTCCCCGACGGAAAGTCTCCCGGTGCCCGATGCACCGCGCCAACGGATGAATCGGGAAAGGTCTTGGCGTAAAATCGCGCCGCGTCCTCGGCGTCGCCATCGTACCAAAGGCAAATCGTGTTCTTTGCTGGCTTCAACATGTCACTTCTCCATCGTGATGAGCTACCCGAAGCCGAAGTCAACGATGCGCTCGCAGTCGAAGGGCATTGGCTCGGTCAACCTTTCCGCGTCACTGTCCGGCGCTGCGTCACTGTGCTTCGCATAGGCGGCATAACGGCTCAAATCACCCGCCGTAGACAACCTCGAACGCTCGACAAATAATCTCTCGGCGGTCGGTGTGCATTGGAGTTGTTATGGTGTGCATTCTTACTAGTCCACCTTTCAGCAACAATAAGCTATCAAGTTTCTAAAACAAACCATTCTGGATCACTACCCCAATTTATCCAGGTGGCTGCTTCTCTCGCCGAACGCATACTCGGTGGAACTCGAATAGCATAAATATATCCCGTACTCGGACAAACCATTTTGAGCAGATATGCTGCCTCGCCTCTAACCTCTTCAGGTCTTTTCCAAAGGGGTAGTGGAGGAACTTGACTGTAATCATCATCGATCGGCAGTTTAAGCAGTGTGTACTCTCGCCAAAAATCGAGTTCTTTTGCCTGTAGTTCTTGGCACATCCGAGCATAACCAATCTCCTGAATGAGACATCGCCGAACTTCAGCATTTTGCTCCTGAAGAATCCATCGGGGTTCCCACTGGCTTGGATGCACGATCCCAAGATACTGCGGCAACTCAGTGCCATGATAAAAATAACTCATGCCAAAGCTGTCAGGAAACATAACAGTTGGTTCACCTTCAGCATGAAGATTATTTTGAGCGTCACGTTTGAAGCGGGGGCGATCGCTTACAAAGCAGACTTCTTCAAAAGGATTAATGAACCCAAGATGCAGAGCAGTTCTTAGAAAAAGTGCTAGTAGTTCAGAGTCAACTTGAACTCCATTAGATGCAATCAGCTCAAAAAATGCTGCATCAGTAACTGCAACGCACTGGATTGGTTTACTGGGTGGAAAAGAATAAATTTCTGATTCTAATGGTAATTCGTGGATTTGAACATTAAGCTGTTGAATAAGCCGATACTTGAGATGATGGAGAAGCTCAGAGATCCAGTCTTTATTTAGGTAAGCACTGTAACTGAGAGGTGCAATTAAAGGTGAAATCAAATCAGTCCAAGCAGCTCCTTGAAAGCAATTCCTGTGCCGAAAACCAAAGTGCTTAAATTTAGTAGCTAATATAGTTAAATCGTCCAGTCTAGTTTGACGATAGCCGTACCAAACATCGGCCTTTGCCGCATACTCAAAATAGTTTTCTGATACATCATGATAATAAATCTTAGTGCTAGCGAAATCTGATAACGCCCCAGCCAAACCTGTAACATTCATTAAACTATCCGATGGATCGAACAGTTCTAGATACTGTCGAAGCATCTGAGTATAAATTTGATCAAACAAGTTGAGAAGATTGTCACGAACCGAAGTTAAGGCACTGGAAGATTGATGAAGTAATAATTCAGCAGCAATTGATGTTGCCCAAGGGCTATCTACAAAGACAATTTTTGGTAAGGGATAGCCAATACGCTGATACAAATCATAAATAATTGCTGTTGCATCGACTGGAACGATAGGTTGAGAGAGAGCTTTAATCCATTTCTCAGATATTCGGCTTATTCGGATGTTTGGTGTCTGCATAGCTTAATCTGCAACTAAACGCACCCCGGTTGGCTCATACTCTCTTTGAATACGTACTATATATGTACCTTGTGGAATTTGAATGTGTTGATGCTCTTCGTGAGATAACGTTGCAGTTTCAGACAGCACTCTTAGGAAAAGCACTTCATCTTTTCTAATCAATTCTGCCTGTCCGTTAGTGATTTGATGCTTGTGTCCAGTGATCTCACCTTCTGCTAAAACTAAATGTGGCAGCTTTGGCTGATAAAAATTATCTAATGGTTCTACCCATACGAGCAGAACGTCACCTTGTCTAAATCGAAAAGATTTCATTCTTTCCTTTGGTACGTTGAAACTATGCCAACAAAGCTTTCAATGTGTTCTTCAAAAGTTTAGCAGCATAACTACCTAGAGTAAGCGGCAGCAGATAGCCTCGGCAACCCCACCAAGCTCTCTCCACGATGCCTTGCCGAAAAGGATGGTTGAGCCCTTGCTTGTAGTACGGCTAGAAACTCTGGTAGAAAGGGCATGGAGAGAAAGACGTTGCCCACTTCAAGCATTTCCGGTATTGATGCAAGGTCAGAGCAGGCGATCGCCTTGCGCTCTTGCATACGGCGCAACGGACCCACGACAGCATGGGGCTTGCAGCCGTTGAAAAGGGGCAAAAGGGTCGCTGTACTACCCCTTTCTGAGTTCAAAAAGTCCAAGTTTAGGCCAGTGCCACTAGTACACCCTCAAAAACCGGGTTCTGTGCGACCATTCACGGCACTGCTTTGACTCGGCGATCGCGCTTAGTGCCTGGTCAATCATTGTGACCCACGATCCAGCATGATCAGAGTGCAAGTTTTTGGCAGTAAAGCAGCGGCATGGCAAAACAGAAGCAGCATGAACCTCTGACCGGGGACGCCTTACGGCAGAAGGTGAAGACATTAGCGACCCTGAGCAAGACCCAGAAAGCGAAAGCCTGTGGCTATTACACAGTGACGAAGGGCGGTGTGGAGCGCGTCAACCTGCTACAGTTTCTGCAAGCGCTCCTAGAGGCTGAAGGCTTTGCACTGAACGGGCAAGCGGCTGAGCGTGCTCGCGATGGACGCAGTGCGAGCTACCGTCTGACTGTGCACGCGAATGGTCACTTGGTGATCGGTGCCGCCTATACCCAGCAAATGGCACTTAAGCCTGGCGATGCGTTTGAGTTGGTGCTGGGACGCAAACACATACAGCTCAAACAACTGGACCCTGTCGATTGAAGCACGACAGATGGTTAGCTTCCCCGCGACGCAGCAGTTCAAGCAGCGCTGGTGTCTTGCAACCTAGCATCGCAGTTGTGCAAACCTGACCAAACAGCGCTTGATCGATGCTGACGACATGCGGTTGAAGGGTGCAGCCTGACCTGATGGCACAAAGGCGATCGCCCTGCGGCGACTCAGGTGGTTCGAGTCACTGGCGCTCGGCAAGCGGTAGCAGTAGGGTTGCTTCAAGTTCCTGTCTCAACTGATCGCTGCTATTCGTACTTTTCAGGCAATCCGCCAGCAGTCTGTTGGCCTCGTAGTATTGCTGCAATTGCTCTTTTTGAGCTTTACTAAAGTGCCAATCATGCCCAAGCTTGCGGTACTGGCGCATCACCGTCCGGAGTTGCTCGATCCAGGCTTGCCCGTGCACTGGCCACCACTGGCGAAAATTTTCCTCATGCTCCTGGGACAGAGCCGGCAACAGGTCAAAGACCAGTTGCAACTGGCGCTGCAAGGCGGGCAGGCTGGCACAGGCGCAGGCAAGGTTGAGGGTGTCGTCAAGTTCATAGGCACGTCCCAAGAGGAGGGCGTTGTCAAGCTCGAAAGCAAGATCGAGGACCAGGTCGAGGGCGAGATCGAGAGCCAGGTCGAGAGCCAGGTCGAGGGTGACATTAAGGGCGAGCTCCTTGGTAGGGTCGAGGGTGAGGGCGAACTCGCGAGCACGTCCAAGCACGCAGCAGAGGGCAGGAGTGAGGGTGAGCTGGAGTGCGCGCGTGCAGGTTTTGAAGTTGTGAAGATCAGGGGTCGTGTCAAAATCGAGGGTGAGATTGACGTTGAGGTGGAAAGCCAGCCCAAAGTAGAGGGCGCGTATGGCGACCAGTCGGTCGCTGGTCTCGATCGAGGTTGCTTTATCGTCTACCCAGGTTAGAAACTGTTGCAGTTTTGCATCACCTGCTAGTAGTCCATCGACGTGCTGCTTCATCAGGCTTAGCAACTCATCGGCAGTCGGGAGCATTTCCAGCGTTAAGCACAGTACTTCACGCCAGCGGGGATTGGTGAACTGGTGGGCGAGCATGGCTAGCGATTGTTGATCAGCGGTTTCGACAATCTGCCCTGCTGTGAAGTACTCGTGGAAGGTGAGGTGAGCAAAGGAGTAAATTTCGTGGGCACGTTCGATCAAAATGCCATGCTGACGTGCGATCGTGGTCAAGAACGCCTCAATGTCTAAAGCCTCCAGGGTCAGACCAGCCTTGGTCGAGGGGAGGAGTGGGGCAAGACCTGTTTGGTTAACCGTTCGGCTGTATCCAGATCAAAAAAGTAGCTGCCCTTGGCAAACGTAGGCAGTGCGATCTGGCGAAAGAAGGCTTCTCTGCCTTTGGGGGAAAGGGACTGATAAAACGGTTCCCAACCACTACCTGCCAGTGGAGGGCGAGCTTGCAACAGTACCTTCAAGCTCTCCCGGTAGAGTTGCCAGCGTTGGGTGGGAAAAGCACCCGCATCTTCAAAGCCGATGCATAGCAGGGCGAGGAGCAGCGGACGAGTCGCTAAGTCGTGGAGCGGCGGTTGTTCTCTCAGTGCTTGCAGGCATCGTGCTGCTTGACCTGCTTGCTGCTGCTGACAGAACCATTGCTCCACAAAGTGGACAATTTGCTCCTGATTGAAAGCGGCAACTTCGACTTCGGTGAACGCCTCAAAGGTAGACTCACGGGCAGCGAGACGGCAGGTGATGACAAAAGCATTGCGGCTATAGCGTTCAGTAAACGCTTGGAGCTGCCGCACCACTCGTCTGGCGTCGGTTTCGCAGACTTCATCTAAGCCGTCCAGTAAAAGCAGGGCACGTCCGTGAGACAAGATTGTTTGAATGTCCAGCTGACTGGGCGCAGCCAGCTGACCGTTCACCCCGATCACGGGCGGGATCAAGGTCTGCAAGTACGCCAAAAAATCGAGTGGTCCCTCGGTTGCGGCAAAATCCCTCAGGGTGATAAACCAGGGCACACAAGCCGGGTAAAACGTCCCCTCCACACATTGGAGCGCCAAGTGCTTCAGAAAGGTGGCTTTTCCTGACCCCGGTTTACCCAGCAGCATCAGCTTGCGATATTGCTGCACCGCTTCCAAGCCAGGCACCGTGTCTTTGACCGTCCCCAAGCTCAAGCGTTCCATGTTTGTCGCTGCGGCGTCTCGCAGCAAGGCAGCGACTCCTACCCGTCTGCGTCCAGGAATCTTTGTCAAGAGATTGACCTGGATGTAAAGGCTGCCCAGCGGGATTGGCTGGCTCAGGTCCAGCACCTTCATGCTGCCACATCGTGTCTGAATCAACGGTTGGATGGCTTGACGCACCTGCCCTACCAGTGCGTCAAGGTTGTTTTCTTGCTTGCCAGACACTGGCGGTGCAGCAGCCTTAAAGGCTTGATAGCGCTCCAACAACCGATCATGTAGCCGTGGGCGCTTATTGGGACCGTTACCGTGAAGCCCAAACTTGCTGTACACCCCAGTCATGCGAGAGGTCAGAGCAGACGCAGAGATAAAGAGAGCGTCAGCAACTTTATTGTTACTGCCGCCGCTACTGAAGTGAGCCGTCAAGGCTTCCTCTTGTTCTGGTGAAAGGTTTTGCTCCCTGGCTACTTGAGCCAGGAACTCGCGTGGGAACACCTGCATTGACCGAGACCAGTAACTTTAGCGTTAGTTAACCATAAATTTCTCCAAGTCAGGCAAAGTCAGCCAAGTCAGGCAAAGTCAGCCTCAACTTTGGCTGAAAACTCTCAAAACGACTTGCGATACTGAATGAGACCGCTTTGCAAGCGCGTCTAACGAGGATCAAAGCCAGCCAGAAAAGGAAGTTGCATGGGGGATGGGTTTAAGTGAGTAGCCGTACAGGCACTCACGCTCAGGCTGAAAGGCTGACTTAGCAGGTGTGGCAAAAACCAGCACGCAGGCTCATGAGCACAGGGGGTTCAGGCTCCTCAGTGCTAGTCGGTTTAACCGGTACACCCCTTAACGCAACTTTCTACTCGCCGACAGCACGCGATCGGCGTTGTCGCCTAAACGTGTCTTCTGCACCTTGGGTTGGCATGAAGGCTGCCTTTGCTCTGCTTGAGCAAGGCCCTTTCGACCGCCACAGTTTGAGGACGACGATAGTAGTGAGTTGTCGCTTCATCAACCTGTAAAAAGGTTTTTAGCAAAGTAGCATCATTGCGCCTAGAAAGTTCTTGAAAAGGAGCTTATTTTGCCATGCCTTAACAGCAAGTTTCGTCGTAAGCGCTTGCTTTGAATCGGTCAAGTGATCAAACAAGTGCATTAGCGTAACTGCTTACTTAAATTTCTTAAAACCACTCGCTAGCCATGTGTTAAAAAAGCGCAAAACTCAGTCTCAAGTAATAATAAACCACTCAAATGGCAGTTATGAAAGCGGTAAAGATTGTTAGGTAGTTAGGAGTTTTACAAGGCTGAAACCCGCATTCTCTCGTTAGCCACTGTGAATTAATTTTCTTACTACTCAGGCTGAAGAACAGGAAAAATGGGCTGTCCCAGAAAAACCTGCTTTAGAGCATCGAGCAAATTATGCCCCTGCTTCTTGAGGG
>JBBSHC010000166.1:0-7010 GCA_038253425.1 Leptolyngbyales cyanobacterium
ATCATCCGCTTCCCATCAAAAGGCATCTCAGCCATGCTCAAATCTCCTCCTGGCTTCATGCGCGGATCTTCCATCACCTTTGCCATGCCTTTATCTCTAACCGCACGAGAAGACCAAACAATCC
Organism: Leptolyngbyales cyanobacterium; assembly: GCA_038253425.1. Classification (GTDB taxonomy): domain Bacteria; phylum Cyanobacteriota; class Cyanobacteriia; order Leptolyngbyales; family Leptolyngbyaceae; genus Stenomitos. The sequence continues at coordinate 125 of JBBSHC010000166.1, forward strand.
ATGAAAAACAAACAGTCTCATCGGGTTCGCATTTCACTGCCAGGGGGACAGAAGTCACAACGCCATCAGGAACATCGTCTCCCCAACATTCAACCAATTTGAGCGCGCCATACTCCTTGAAAATCACTGCCGCAGCCTCCGCATGAATCTTATATTTCTCTTTGTTAGCAGTCGGTACAGCGACCACAAAACCATCAACGTAGGACATTGGTTTTCTCCAGTGATCAAATTTACAATCAGATGTTCAGAATTCGTTCGCAGATTTACAGTCAGATCGACAGCTTGCCAGAAAAATTTTGATGATTGGGTACGATCGTGAGTCACCTCCACTGGTTCTTTGTCTATAAGTCGAACGGCGGTCGCTCAAATCGACACCTCACAGAAAATTTTGATCTTTGGATGCGATCAAATGTACTATAAAGTGCGATCGAATTCACCTCCCTTTTTTCCCTTTGTAAGTGAGTCGAACGGCGATCGCTCAAATCGACACCTCGCCAGAAAAATTTTGATTGTCAGCCATGACTACAACCGCAAAACCAGATGTAGACCAAGCGATCGCCGACGTTTATCGCATTGAATGGGGTCGAATTGTCGCGATCTTGATCCGGCTGGTGGGCGATTTCGACGTAGCGGAAGAAGCGACCCAGGAAGCGTTTACAGTAGCTGTCAATCAGTGGCAGTCCAGCGGCATTCCAGATCTTCCTCGCGCCTGGATTATCCGCACCGCACGGTACAAGGCAATCGATCGCCTCCGACGCAAGACCAGGATGACCGAAAAACTGGAATGGTACGCTGCGTCCGAGTTAATCCCAGCGAGTGAGGAGCCGACCTACGACGATGATGAAATTCCAGACGATCGCCTGCGGCTGATTTTCACCTGCTGCCACCCGGCACTGGCGATCGAAACTCAGGTGGCGTTGACGCTGCGGATGCTGGGCGGACTGGAAACCGACGAAATTGCCCGCGCGTTCCTCGTGCCGACCGCGACGATGGCGCAACGACTGGTGAGGGCCAAGCACAAAATTCGCGACGCAGGCATTCCCTACACTGTGCCAGACACAGCCGACTTACCGACGCGGATCGAAGCCGTGCTGTCCGTGATCTATCTGATTTTCAATGAAGGTTACGCAGCAACTCAGGGCGAGGCGATCGTCAGAGCCGAACTCTGTGCCGAAGCGATCCGGCTCGGTCGCCTGGTGAGGGCATTAATGGCACCGCAACCGCCCCCAGAAGTGACCGCACTGGTGGCACTGATGTTACTGCACGACTCACGGCGCGATGCTCGGTTAGATGAAGCTGGCGATCTGGTGCTGCTCGAAGATCAAGATCGCGACCGTTGGCATCAGTCGCAAATTGCTGAAGCCCTGCCCCTGGTTGAGGAGGCATTACGCAACGGAACAGGTTCCTTTGCATTGCAAGCCGCGATCGCTGCCCTTCACTGTCAGGCAGCGCAGGCAGAAGACACGGACTGGGCACAGATCGTTCAGCTTTACGAGGTGCTGGAACACTTACACCCTTCGCCAATCGTGTCGTTGAATCGGGCGGTGGCGATCGCGATGGTAGGTGAACCTCAGACGGCACTTATACTAATCGATACACTTGCAACTGAACTCGACAGCTATCACCTGTTTCACGCCGCCCGTGCTGATCTGTTGCGTCGGATCGGAGCCTTAGAAGACGCTACACAGAGCTATACCCGGGCATTAGAGATCGTCACTAATGACAGCGAACGCCGCTTTCTGAAGCGGCGGCTCCGTGAAGTTCAGCCTTAGCTGAGAGGCAACTTCATAAAAAGCGAAAAGAACTCAATCGAATCAGTACAAGTGCACTGTTATGATGCGATTGTTTCGTTGAGCTTCCAGCGAAAATACTCAAACCCCTTGTTCAAAGCATTGTGACTTTCTATCAGCGAGTTCTTCAACCCTACAAATTGACTGAATCAGAAACCATTCATGCAATGCGAATGTTAAACGCTGCTTTCTATGGGTTTGTCGCAACCGAGCAAGCGAGGAGCGATTATGTATGGGAAAGCTTGCCAAGTGATCCGGTAAGGCGTTGTTTGAGGCTCAAAAGCTACCGGAACGTCAATTTGCATTGCACCGTATTGCACTGCATGATAGAGGTATCAAATCTCTTTCCTGGTTGGGCATAACCATGAGCAAGGAAAACATTACCTTTCGTCTAGATAGCGAGAAGCGAGAAGCATTGGATCAGATCGCGGCGGGAGTTGATCGCGATCGCAGCTATTTGATCAACGAAGCTATCACGCTTTACCTAGAAATGCACCAATGGCAAATTGAAGAAATTCATCAGGGCATCGCTGAGGCAGATGCAGGAGACTTTGCAACAGAGGAAGAGGTCAGTGCTGTATTTGCAAGGCTGACCAATGGCAAAGCCCGTTAAATGGCTGCGTAAAGCGCTGAAGAATCTGGAGCAGACTTATGACTATGTTGCTGAAACTAATGTTGATGCCGCGATCGCGATAGTCCTCAAAATTCAAGCAGCGACGGATCAATTATCCGAGTTTCCCCTGATGGGCAGAACCGGACGGGTCGATGGTACGCGGGAACTGATGATTGCCAATACTCCCTATATCGTTATTTATCGCGTTAACAGAAGCGCGGTAGAGATCTTAAGAGTGTTGCATGCGTCCCGGAAGTATCCAGATTGAGGGATTTATGCTCAAAGATAAGAACGTCAACTCCGCTTACAGGCAGAAGCCCACCATTCACTTGCTCGTTTTTGTATAAATGCCATGTTTAATCACATCAATGCCATCGCAATTCGGACAGTGAACTGGCTCTAAAACCATATGGTTAACCGAATGAGTTAGGGGACTCCTTTATTTCAGCAGATTTTCTAATCTATAACAACACGTCTAGGACACGACCGAGCGGAACCTCACTGCCGATGAAACGCTTCCACAGTTGGTTCCTCCTGAGGCACCTCATTTAAGGTATGCCGGAGTTTTGCCAGCGATTCATACACCGCTCGCCGAACTCGATTGATGCCGCCGATTGGTCTGTGTTCTGGCAGGGTGTGCCAGGGCGTGTAGGTGAGATTCTCGCAGAACTGCATTTGCTCTACAGAATCAAAGCTCTGGGGCGAAATCGTGAGGGTCGCTACTTTGCGGTAAGGCGACAAGGCTTCATCCCAAGCGATCGTTGGGTCTTCGATCGACATCTTAACGGGATCAGTTTGCAGTTGTACCAAAAAATCGAACGAGGCGGGCTGTTGAGCCAGATGCTCCACCATAGCCTCGTGTAAATAGTGTTTCGAGGTACGATCGACCGATACAGGTGTGGTCGTAGTGGGCTTCACTGAATATTTGGCAGCCAAGGCACCAAACTGGTAGGGCACCATGCTCCAGTACTGAATAGTCAGGGGGTTGGGAATTTTCTTGCGCTGAATTGCTTGCGTGATGCCAAACTCGTGCAGCCGCCATTTCAGCGGATTTGGACTGTTCAAGAAAAACCAGATGATCTGCTTTTCACCTTTCGATCGCAAGTTAAACAAATCCAGGTAATCCTGCGCGTTCCGAATCGCAAAAACAGGGTGATTCACCAGCGTGAAATCGTGGGTCTGCAAATGTTTTTCGCCCTCTAGCACCTTTTCGCCTTCGACCCCCAACAACTTGATGGCGATCCCGCGCGTGTCTCCCTTTGCGTCAGCCTGCGACTCGCGGGCACCGTTGGAGAAGCGCACCCAGGTCGGGAACGTGCGGGGTTCTCGGAAAATGCCGACTTTGAGTTCGTCGGGTAGATTGGTTTCAACAATAAACTCTGCTTTAACGCAGCCGTGATGCTTGGCGTGGGCATCGCGCTTGGCGGGTCGAATGTTGCCGGGATAATCGTCCTTCAGCAACGTCAAACTAATCTGCTCAATGGCTCGAATAACAATATCCTCGCCCACAGGAATGTACTCTTGACCCAGTTCCAGCCGATTGCCTTGATTTTGCATCGATCGCTCCTAAAAAGCCAACTGCGGTTGTGAAGAGCCAGACACGCGCTTACGGTTGGGCACTGAAATAAGAGTATCTCAATGGTGGAGAACTTGTCTGCACCTCTTGAATTGAGCCTGCCCTGAGTGAGTCAAGACACGGTAGTGGACTGGACCTGTGGATACTGTCGCCACAGTGCTGATTGAAAGTGGGTTTCACCAACCTGATCCACAGGTCTAGACCACTACCTTTTAGTCCAGAGTCGTTTTTTAGGTGCCCTTGTGACCGTTGATTTAGGCGATTTTGAGGGGCGATCGCTCCCAGTCCGCCAACTCTTCTGCCGTCGGAGTGTAGATATAGGTCATTTCATCATTTAGTGAGGTTGGTGGAGGCGCAAACCCCCCATTTGGCGGGGATTCTGGGGGCGTGTCCTCTATTTCTATAGATTGATTGTCTTTAATAGAGATTGAGGACACCACACCCAAAAGCTTACTCCGCATAGCTTCCAGGAGCCGAGTCCGCACAGGATTAGCCGACTCAACCACGTAAATCCAATCCCTAATGACTTCGCGCTGCCCTGGTCGCTCACCCGTCTGCTGCCCCTTGATGCCCATCTTTTTCAGCAGCTTGTTCGAGATCTCTACTGGGGTCTGTTGCTCGTTGATGGTCAGTCCCAGCCAATAATAAATCTCTCTCGCCCACTTGAGTGCTTCGCGTTTGACAGCGACCGCTCGTGGGTCTCCATTGCTATAGGTCCCGGTTAGCAGCTCCAACGCTCCCGTTTTGGCGATTAACAAAGCTTGGATATATCCTTTGGGCAGACGATGTAGAGGTTTGATGCCGCCTTTTAGGATTGACTCAACCGCTTTACGGTCCATCTCTTTGGCAGCATCCAGATTCTCCGCTTTGGCTTGCATCAGCACCCCTCGCCTCATTGACCCGTAATCCTCACATAGAGCAGCGTAGACTTCTTCGGGATCGTCAAATAAGATGCCCGGAAACTCAGCCCGCCACAGCACTTTATGCGCCTTCGTGCGGGTCTCAAGGCTGGTGTCCGCCGAGTCGAGCGTCTTGCGTGCCCACTCGATCGTGTGACTGTCGTCAATCTTCGCCGAGGAGATCGCCTCGGCAGTCTCTCTCCAAATCTCTTCCTTAATTGATTTCCACAGGGCAGTCATTGCGCTGTCCTTGCCTAACTTCTGAAGGGAAACCTGATGCCCTGCTGATTCTAGCCGCTGAACCAAGGCATCGTGAGCAATCTGCTTCTGGGCACCGGCGACTGCTTGGGCGACAGCGAGATAGTCGAGGACAGCAGATTCAATTCGTCCCATCGTCTCTGCCCGATCGCCTTGGGCTTCCATCATCTCCTCAATGCCATAGACCCCGGCGATTTGTTTAGCATTGCCTCTGATCCGTCGCTTGATTGCCCTAGGGTTCATGAGCGACTCATTGGCATTGCTCTGGACGAATGGTGGCACAAATATATGACGTGGGACTGGGGGACGGTAACGACCCAAGAGTTGCCAATGGGTGTCGGTTGCCAGCACAGGGAAGTACGCCCAAACCGAATCGAAATAGGCATTTTCAGGCGCTACTCCACCCTCGATCGACACCCCGGATTTGGCAGAAGGAGAAAGGATTAGAACGTCTGGCTGATGTTCTTGCAGCCACGGGTCAGGCGCTTCAAAAAATGAAGTAAACTGCCCTTGCTGATTGGTCTCACTGTCGATTCTGACGACTTTACGGTCTGGATATAGTCTGCGTATTGCACGCTCTAACCGTTTCGCCTCCTGCTGCGAGCTGGTGACGATCACGACCCGTTCACCTTGCTTCACCGCCAACAGACACTTTGCCCTAAAGCCGCTTGCTTGACCGCTATAGACTACAGTTTTCCAAGGTTTTCCCTGCTTTTTGTGCTTGAAAATCCGAACAGGAGTATCCCAGGAAGGAGAGTCAGAGGAAGGAGAAAGGTCAAAGGCAGGTAGGTCAGAAGGACGACCAATAGACCGAACAAAATTCACGCAGTGGTCAGGGATGCCGTCCTCACTCAAAACAACTGCCCCCGTCTGAATGGCATGAGCCGCCGCCAAGCTAAACCGCTCCACGATGTCAGCGTAGCGGCTCCCTAGTGTATTGCCCTGCGTGAGGTGGTCAACGACCTGGTTTGCCTCATCTAAAATCAGTAAGCAGGGGCGCTGCCAAAACGACTCAGGTATCCTGTGTAATGAGTCAGGGCAAAGGATTAAGCCGTGCTGGGCACTCACCATCGTCCACAGAACGTGTTGTTCGTCTTTGCTATTTCCAAACGCATGAATATGAGGTAAACCCCAATCGCGGGCAGCCTGCTGTCCAAGGCTATTCAGGGGTGTCATTACGAGGACGTTCCACCCTTGTGCGATCGCCCACTGCGCCCAATCAGCACCGATTCTCACCGTCTTCCCTGAGTTCATGGACGCAGAAATAACGTGGATTGCACCTTTAATTAACGGTGGTAGGTCTGGCAGGTACTCGCCCTCGGTCTCACGTTCGATCGGGTGCGTCAATTGATTGAGACGGGCGATCGTGTCCAGGGCAGATGTCACTCTGGTGGTTCGCCTGCAATCTTTGAGGCTGGGAGCCATCAGCAGCAAAGCATCTAGCCAAGCTTGAGCACCGTCGCCCAATCCTCGGATGGCATCGTCAATGCCCTTGCCAATGGCCTTATCCCACGTTGGGATGCAGACTTGGCACCCTAATCCATCCAGGATTCCTGCCAGCTTGAGAGATTGAATTCGGACATTTTGAATGGTCTTCGGTTTCGTATCTTGGTCAAAGATGATGTAGATTTGCCGCCCCCTGGTCGCAAAGTGAGCAACGACTGAATGCAGTTCGTTAGTGCCTTTTCGATGCCATTGGGTAATGCCTCGCAGTGCGATCGCCGGGGTTCCATGAGCAATCAGACAGAGA
>JBBSHC010000167.1:0-7009 GCA_038253425.1 Leptolyngbyales cyanobacterium
GCAAAGCCTTGAATTTTTGGGTTTCAAAGTTGAAGAAGCTTATCATGGTGGTGCAGGAGGTTTAGATCTTTTTTGCTCAAAGCCCTACTCTTTAGCAGGAGAGTGCAAATCAGGTAAAAGCATTCCAGATCGCTCCGTTGAAGAGCTAGATCGAATCGGCAAACGCCATTTGAAGAAGGACTATATGACGGCTGTAAGGCTAATTATCGGTTCTGGTCAACCAACCAAGCAACTTCGAGAATCTGCCATAACATCAGAAATTAGTATTATTAGCGCCATGTCTTTACAGAAATTGGTTGAGCTTCAAGCAAAGTATCCTAATTCGATCAATCTGATTGAACTTAAGGATTATCTGATACCAGGACAAGTCGATGATAAAATTCAAGAATATATTGAAAAGGTTTTCAATGAGATAAAGCTACGATTTCAGATAGTTCAATCTGTTAAAGAGCTATCTGAACGAGAAAGTCAAGGTAAATTTAGTGCGGCAGAAATTCGTATTTACCATAACAGTAAGTTTACCCAGTTCCTTGACAATGAAAAAACCGTTCATGAACTTCTAGTGGAGCTTTCCTCTCCTTTGGCAGGTTACTTAGGTAGAGTTCAAGGAACTAATTTACAGAGCGATCGCTTCTATTTTCTACGCGACCTACCAGTTGATTAAACACTATCCATCCAGGCTAATCCCTCTGCGATCGCTTCTGCCGCCTGTCGCTTGTTAAGATCAAGCGCACAGACTGCATTTTGGGGGGAACGAGTGCCCTGTGCAGATTCAGCCAGAGACAATCTGATGGCTAGAAAACTCGTCATTCAATTAACTGATGAACTGGAGAGAAAGCTGATGGCTCAGGCAGAGCAGCTTAATCAGGCTCCAGAAAATAACTGCCTAGATATCCAAGTCAACCAGGTTAAGCTTGGGCGCGTTGGCTTCAATAAATTCGCGACGGGGAGCAACTCGATCGCCCATTAGTACCGTAAAAATGCGGTCTGCTTCCGCTGCATCTTCAATTTCAACGCGCTTAAACGTGCGGCTTTCGGGATTCATCGTCGTATCCCAAAGCTGCTGCGGCATCATTTCACCCAGACCTTTAAAGCGCTGGATGTCATATTTAGCGTTTTCGGGGAAGGTAGCGATGATTTGATCCCGTTCTCGATCGCTGTAGCAGTAGTGGTGGCTGCGTCCCCGCTCAATTTTGTAGAGAGGCGGACAGGCGATATAGACGTACCCTTGATCAACCATCGATCGCTGGTAGCGGTAGAAAAAGGTGAGCAATAGCGTCCGAATATGAGCACCATCCACGTCTGCATCCGTCATGATGACAATCCGGTGATAGCGGAGTTGAGACGCATCAAAATCTTCGCCTTTAATGCCCAGCCCTAACGCCGTAATCAACGCCTGAATTTCAGTGTTTTTGTAAATCTTGGAATCGTCAGTTTTCTCAATATTGAGAATTTTGCCCCGCAGCGGCAGAATTGCCTGAAAGCGGCGATCGCGCCCTTGCTTGGCACTACCACCCGCAGAATCGCCTTCAACGATAAAGATTTCCGATTCAGCCGGATCCCTGGAGCTACAGTCTGCGAGTTTACCGGGCAGCGTGGATGATTCCAACACTGACTTCCGCCGTACCAGTTCCCGTGCCCGTCGTGCCGCTTCTGCTGCATTAAAGGCTTGAATCGCTTTCTCTAAAATGGCATCCGCAACGCCGGGACGAAACTCCAGATACTCGGTCAAGACCTCACCCACGAGGGAATCGACAATGCCTCGCACTTCAGTATTGCCAAGCTTTGTCTTGGTCTGCCCTTCAAACTCTGGGTTGGGCACTTTAACCGAAATCACCCCGGTCAACCCTTCGCGAATATTTTCCCCTGCCAGATTAGAATCGCCATCTTTCAGCTTGTTGCGCTTGCGGGCGATCGAGTTCATCGTGCGGGTCAGCACTGCCTTCAAGCCTTCGAGGTGAGTCCCTCCGTCGATCGTGCGAATGTTGTTGGCAAAGCCCAACAGGTTGTCACTATAGGCATCAACGCACCATTGCAGCGCAACTTCTACCTGCACATTGTTGCGCTCACCCTGAACGAAAACAACCTCCTCATGCAGTGCTTGCTTGTCGCGGTTCATGTAAGCGATATATTCACGAATGCCACCTTCGTAGAAGTAGGTCTCAACGTGTGGTGCATCGCTTTTGATGACATCTAACCGATAGTCGGTAAAAGTGATTTTTACGCCGCCATTAAGGTATGCCAGTTCGCGCAATCGCCCCGATAGGGTAGCATAGTCAAACTCAACGGACGTTGTAAAAATTTCAGTATCCGGCTTAAAGGTAACGGTGGTGCCTCGACGTGATTCTGTACTGGGATGTTCAACCAGTTCTGTCACCGCCGCGCCCCGTTCAAACCGCTGGATGTGAACCTTGTCCTCGCGCCAAACGCTGACCTCCACCCATTCCGAAAGCGCGTTAACAACCGAAATACCAACTCCGTGCAGCCCGCCCGACACCTTGTAGCCCCCATCCCCAAATTTGCCGCCTGCATGGAGAATGGTTAGCACCGTTTCAACGCCAGATTTGCCTGTGCGAGGGATAATACCTGTAGGAATGCCGCGACCGTCATCTTCCACTGTGACGGAGCCATCGGCATTTAGTGCCACTTGAATGGCGGTACAGTAGCCTGCCAGCGCTTCATCGACAGAGTTGTCCACCACTTCGTAGACTAAATGGTGCAACCCTCTGGGTCCGGTACTGCCAATGTACATCCCCGGACGCATCCGCACAGCTTCAAGACCTTCTAAGACTCGAATCTGCTCGGTATCGTAATTGTTCGTCATGAATGAAGCGCTCCGATAATTAGTCTGACGCCGTTGCGGGCTTAATAATAGCCAAAATCTATCAAAATTCTAACACAAAAGGGTTTTAAGCGGTTATAGAGTGATTTCCAGGGCTATTTGTCAGGGGGATGGATCAACCGCTTCTGACCGTATGATTGACCCTTAAAATTAGTTTAACCGGAAACAATACATGAGTACTAATTTGATCGTGATTTGCGGTCCAACAGCGACCGGAAAATCGGGGCTGGCGATCGCGCTGGCACAACGACTACATACGGTCATTCTTAGTGCCGATTCGCGTCAAGTGTACCGCGAGTTTGACATTGGCACTGCAAAACCGTCTCTCGCTGAACAAAAGCAAGTGCCACATTATCTCATCGACCTTTGCGATCCCACTGAAACGCTAACGCTGGCAGAGTATCAGCAGCAGGCGTATGGGTTGATTGGGGGCATAGGCTTCGACGTGAGCGCTCAGCCGAACGGGAGTGGGGAGTGGGGAGCAGAGGAGGCAGTGGCGGCGGCGGCAGTCAGCGGTCAGCAGCTAAAACTCAAAACTCAAAATGCTTTAGCGTTCGTGCAGCATGTTCAACAGATTCAGCGCCCCACACCCTACGCCCCACACCCTACGCCCCATCCCCCATCCCTCCTCGTCGGCGGTACTGGACTCTACATCCGCTCGATCGTGCGTGGGTTAAAGATTCCACGTGTGCCGCCACAGTCAGAGCTGCGATCGCAGCTCCAGTCCCTCGGTCAACGACAGCTTTATGCGTTTTTGCAACAGGTCGATCCGGATGCGGCGGCAAAGATTCATCCCCATGATCAGGTGCGGACGCTGCGATCGCTAGAGGTTTTTTATGTCACGGGACGACCGATGTCAGCGCAACAGGGCGAGAATCCGCCATCGTATCCCATGCTGCAAATCGGGTTGGATTGCCAGAGCATTGAGCAGAGCGATCGTCGCATTGCCCAGCGAACCGGGCAAATGGTTGCATCGGGCTTTGTCGCCGAAGTGGAGGCGCTTTGCCAGAAATATGGTGCCGACTTACCGTTGCTGAACACTCTGGGTTACGCCGAATTTAAGCAACATTTGGCTGGCGATCTTTCATTGCAGCAGGCGCAAGACTTAACAGTGCTGCACACTCGTCAGTTTGCCAAGCGACAGCGCACCTGGTTTCGAGCCGATTCTGACATTGAATGGTTTGATGCCGATCGCCCCGATTTGCTGGAGTCTGTATGGCAGCGCGTGCAACAGTTCTTGACCGATCGTCAATCATAGAGCCACAGCAGTAGAAACACATTGCTCAAATCGTTGCACCTTTGAGGTCGAGGCTATGTTGCAGCTATCCCCCACTCAAGCAGATACCATCTACCCTGACAGCGATGGCAGCGTTGATAGCAGTGGCAGTCTGGAGCGGTCGGCTTGCAAAAAACTCACCGATCGCTCAACAGGTGCTAATTTCGCTATACTAATTTCGCTATAAATGAGTCATCTGAAGCGATTGATCGTCGCTTTCATACTGTCAAAACTTGAAGACTGCAAAACTTGCAGGTGAAAGACTCAGACTGAGGGCTTGATGAAAATCGGAGCACAACTTAATCGGCAGCGCGTTAAGCACATTATTAGCAGCTATCAACTCAGAGGAAACGATGCGGAAGCTTTTGAGCATGATTTAGATCTACTGCTGACTCATTACCCTTCGCCTTTGGTTGAGCTTGCCCTTGTCGAAACGTTAGTCGATAGCTGGCTCCAAGTTCCTATGGTGCGAGGCTGTGCTTTTCTTGCTAAAGCGTATGTCCAACTCAAACGATGGGAAGCGCAAGCGACTTTACAACTCGAGCCAGTCGATCCAGCCATGAGCGAAAGCATTTATACCATCTCGCCAGAGCAGTTTCAACAGATTACAGGACTCGATCCTAGCCCTATTTTTGGTCCTTCTAGTGTTCCGGCATCCTCGCTGCCGCTACGATCGCTAGGCACCAGCTTTGAAACCTGATCCTTATTTTGTTCTTAGAACGGGATGCGATCGCGTTGAGATGACAGCCTACCCGTCTACGCCAACAGCAGAAACACGAAAAAGTTCTGCCATAGATGCCATAGAGTGCGGCTAAAGGTCCCAGTTGAAGCGTAGTGCTTTGAGCGACGGCAGTTTTGTACCGTTGAATAAATAGCCCCCTTTGGGTTAACTACTAACGTTTACAAAGAATTGATCGACAGCAACCCTGCCTTTGAACCACCGCTAATCATGCATTCCTTTTCTGGTGAATTTATGAGCAAGCTGTTTTCCACCCATCCCTCTACTGATGAGGCACGCCTTCAAAAGCTGCTGCAAATTGAGCAAACACTTCCGGCTCATCCAACTGTTTAGCCAGCCATTCAGAACGCGTTTGACGTTGCGCCCGATCGGATGCTTGTGAGGCTCCGGTCGGGTTTGCGCTTTTTAAACTATGCAATGCGGGCTTGACGCAGGCTTTCAAAACTGGGCAATCGCTTCCTCAGCAAGACTGTTGCGCTCTCAGCCATGCCAATCTCGCCTATTCCTATCGAAATTGTGGCTTTCTCTTGTTTTGCCGAACGTTTCTTTGTATGATACGTGCTTGTCACATGAATCACACTATTCCGACTGAATAGCCGTACATTAAGGAGAACTTCAGAATGACCGTTTGGCAGCGTCCACTTGGTAGCCTGGGCAAATTTACTCGCCTGCTTACGGCTCCATTCAAGTTCAAAGCATTTAGACAGTTTGTCTCTCTCTTCGTTGTGGGCGCTGTGTTGAGTGTAGCGATCGCTGCTTGCTCTTCTGGCAGCAATACCACAGCCTCAGCCCCTGGTGCTTCTGGCGGTGCCAACCAAAAAACAGATGTAGAGCTAACACTAGTTGGCTATGCCGTACCGAAGGCAGCCCACGATGCCATTATTCCTAAGTTTGTGGAGCAGTGGAAGGCAGAATACGGACAGAACGTTACCTTTAAGCAAAGCTATGGTGGCTCCGGGACTCAAACCCGCGCCATTATTGACGGCTTAGAAGCGGATGTCGCACATTTAGCGCTGGCGGCTGACACAAATAAATTGGTCAAAGCAGGTTTGGTTAGCGATGCTTGGGATAAGAAAGTTCCCAACAATGGCATCGTTGCAAAATCGGTGGTTGCGGTTGTAACCCGTGCAGGAAATCCCAAACAGATCAAAACTTTTGGGGATTTAACGAGAAACGATGTGAAGTGGATTACGGCTAATCCTAAGACATCGGGTGGTGCTCGTTGGAATTTTCTCGCGCTGTGGGATTACGGTCTAAAAACGGGTAAAGATGACGCCAAAGCGCAAGAATTTGTGACCAATGCCTTTAAAAATGTTGCCGTTCTTGCTAAAGACGCGCGCGAATCTACAGACTCGTTTAGCAAGCAAGGACAGGGCGATGCTTTGTTGAACTACGAGAACGAAGTGCTGTTAGCTAAAAGTAGGGGCGAGAAGCTGGAGTACGTGGTGCCCGAAACCAACGTCTCGATCGATACGCCGATCACAATCATTGATAAAAACGTGGACAAGCACGGTACCCGTGAAGTGGCAGAAGGGTTTGTGAAGTATCTCTTTACCCCAGAGGCACAGGCAGAGTTTATTAAGCTTGGCTATCGTCCTCTTGATGCTGACACAAAAGATAAGGCAAAGGCGGACAAGTTCCCGCCAGTCAAGACTTTAGGCACCACCAAAGATTACGGTGGTTGGAACGACTTTCAGAAGAAGTTCTTTGAAGACGGTGCCATCTTTGATCAGGTTGAAGAGGCGATCAGTAAGAAGTAACGCCTGTAGGGTGACGGTCTAAGAAAATCGCTACTGCTACATAAAGGCGGATTTGCCCAAAGCTAAACGGTCTGATCAGCAGTGCCGTGGGTAGACCCGCTTTTATGCGTTAGGGGTGGATAGAAAGCTGCTTTGCAGTTGTTGTTTCTAAAACGCTTGCTTTAGCAGTTTTGCTCACTGTCTAAAAATGGCGAGGGTAACGCGCCTCAAGGATAGGAACTCAGCTCACAAAGAGACAAAACCTAGTGCTGAGTCACAGCTTATTTTTAGGGGTATTACCTTTTGAAATGATCATTTGACAACGTTTTCAGAACTCGCCAACCCTAATTTTTAGTCTTGACGCTGCACTAGCCTGAGATATAGCTGCCGCCGCAGGGCTTAGGACATTGGGA
>JBBSHC010000168.1:0-6985 GCA_038253425.1 Leptolyngbyales cyanobacterium
AAGTGTCTAAGGACAAGCTCGATTACGTGGGCGCATTTCTGGACATTTCAGTGAATTACTATACTCACACAGGCACCCAAACGCTTGCCCGTCGGTTAATTGAACGTGCTGTAGCGGAAATCTAGACACGATCGCACTACAGCGTTGAAGGCGCTAGAAACGTAGGATTCGCGATCGAAAAAATTCAAGCGTCAGGAGGGTAGCTAACTCTTGACGCTTTTCTTTTAGCTCTAATACCAATTAAAAAGCAAACACGACGGATGGAAACGGGGTGGAGCCCCCACACCCCATCTGCAACCCTTATTCTTTAAATTGGTATAACTTTTCTATGGTTTCTTTAAAGCCAGGTAAACGACGCTGAGGGGAGCAGTTAATTAGTTGTGGTCAGTTGGAGTCAGTGACAGGTTGATGATTGACTCTCCAGCCCAATCGCTCTAAGTTAGGACGCTGCCCACAAATGACGGTATTCGTCGAAGGACAGAAGATGACGGCGCTCTCACTGGCGTCAAACGTACGGATGAAACAGTCAGTGAACTGGTTTTCCGGGCGATCGCACACAACCCTTTGTCCAACTTTCCAGGTCATCACATGTTCCACTCATTACTTCTACAAATGTAGTAAAGGCTTTTTAACGCCACCTCATGCAAATGGTCAACCGTCTAGGTGATCTCTCAACCAACTGTTAAAACTGCGAACTTCCTGTTAGGCAGTAAAATTTTCCAAAAGAAGAGGAATTTCACCAATCTAGCGATTAATTAGAGCGCTTAGCATCACCCATTGACGTGAGACGATGGGCAGAAAGAGGGAACGCTAAGCTAAACGGTGGGTGCTAAAGAAAACAAGCAACTGATCGCTATGCTCAAGGTATGAAATCTTTACCAGCATAAATTCAAGAGAGTCAAGCCCGAAACAAACCTCACCAGCGATCGAGGGTTTGAGGGATCTGCGGGTTGATAGTGCACCAACAAGCCCGGTTTCGACTACGCTCAACCTTCAATGCTGGCGAGTTGAGCGCAGCCGAAACTCAAGCCACTGGTACTTTATCTTCATTCAAGTCCCTTAGCTGCTGGCAGTCGAGCGTTTAATGCTGGAGTGCTGATTTGCGGTGATTCACAGCGGTAATGCCTGTGGCATCCAGCACTTTGCCCTGGTCAACCGTGGCGTAAAGGAGCCAGTGGTCACCGCATTCCATCCGGTTCTGCACGGTGCATTCTAAGTAAGCCAGGGCGTCGCTCAAGATGGGGCAATTGTTGGCAGCCGTTTCAGTGGCGATCGTGGCAAATGGGTCTTCACCCAGGCTAGGTGGTTTGAGAAAGTAACGCTGAAGATTTTTGCCCTGTTTCAGGATATTGAGTACAAATGGGTCGCCTGTATGAGTCAGCAGATCAGCAGTCTGGTCTTTGGCGATCGCAATGGTTAGCCCCGGGGGATTAAAGCTCGCTTGCGAGACCCAGGACGTTAGCACGCCCAGGCGGGACTCATCTTGCTTGGCGGTTAACACACAGAGTGAACCCGTCACCCGTCCGACTGCCTGCCCCGTGCGATCGGTTTGCACTTCAGCGGCGTTTTGATACGGTGCACGAATCCGCTTCTCTTTGCGGAGGCTCTGGGCAAATTCGGTTCCAGCGGCTTCACAGTGCTGGAGCGTCTCATGAGTGGGCGTGAACTTCACCCGAATCGTGTCAAAACCAAGTCGATACCCAGAGTCTTTTAGTTTGTCTTCGATCTGATCGACCGCTTCACCACTCCAGCCATAGGAGCCAAAAACACCTGCCAGCTTGGTGCGGGGAGCAGTAGACAAAATAATGCCGAGTGCCGTCTGAATCTGGGTGGGGGCGTGTCCGCCTAACGTGGGGGAACCAATAATGAACCCATCACACTGTTCAATGAGGGGAGCAATCGTCGTGGGATCGGTAAACTCGCAATTGATCGATTCAACATTGACCCCTGTTTGCGTGATACCTTTGGCGATCGCGTGGGCAATGGTTGTTGTGTTGCCATAGGCAGACGTGTAGAGTAGCGCCACCGTTAAATCTTTTGTTTTTTGCTGTTGGCTCCAGTCTCGGTAGTCATAGGTCAGGCGACTAAGACTATGACGGACCATTGGACCATGAGCGGGCGCATACAGCTTTGTGGCACCAAAGGCAGCGAATTTGTCCAGCGCGGCTTCCACCTGGCGCGTTTGGGCAGCATGGAGGCAATCGAAGTAATAATGGCGGTCTTCGTCAAGCTGCTTCCAGTTTTCATCCAACACAGGCTCATCGCAAACATGTGCGCCAAAAAACTTATCGGTAAAGAGAATGCGTGTTGCGGGATCGTAGGTGCAAAGGGCATCGGGCCAGCGAGGAGTAGGCACAAAGACAAAACGCAGCGTGTGCCCCTGTCCCAGATCTAGCACTTCATTGCCCCGAATAGGATTGATTTGTGTCTCACCTCCAAACACAACACGAAGCGCGATCGCGGCTGGCTTGGAACAAATGACTGTTGCCTGGGGTGCCAGTGCCAGCAGTTTTTTCAGCGTGGCGATGCGGTTGGGGTTAACGTGTCCCACAATCACATAGTCCAGCCGCTTCAAGTCCTGGTGCTGTTGCAGCTCTGCTAAAAAGATCTCGGTGAACGACTCTCCCGGTGGATCAAGCAGCGCCGTTTTATCTGCCTGAATCAGATAAGTATTGGCGGTTGTGCCCCGCTGTCGAGCGTACTCCACCTCAAATTTGAGGCGATCCCACGTGCGCGATCGCAGCACTGTCGTACCCTCACCAATCTGCGCCACCTGCACATCACGCGGTCTGGTTACCGCAGGCGGCTCACCTTCGGCTTGACCATCGGTTTCTACCTGCGCGTCTGCGATCGCGTCATGTACATCTGTTTCTCGTAACGCATCCGGTGATGGCGCAAACGGCTTAAAGAAGCTGACCAGCGACTTAAGGAAAGAGTTAGAAGAAGTCATGAGGGGAGAGGGGCGCGAGGGGGAACGGAGAAGGGGGGAGAGGGGAGAGTTTTGTTCTCCCTGAGTCGAACCGAAAGGAGTTTTGAGTTAATTCTGGCTTTTGCCTTTTACCTTTTGCCTCTCCACTCCGGCTCCTAGAAATCACAACTAATAATGGTTGCCCACCTTCCGATGATGTACCGCTGTTAGTCCATCCTGATTTGAGATCCGTCCAACGTCGATCGTGCTGTAAACAATCCAGTGATCGCTGCACTCCATACGGCTACTCACTTCGCATTCGAGATATGCTAGAGCATCGGTCAGAATGGGGGCACCATTCGTCGCTGGAGTGGTTTTGATGCCAGCAAAGCGATCGGCACCGGGAGCAAAGCGCTTCAAAAAATGGCGCATGAGCGGCTGATAGGTGCCGTCCTCTAGAATATTGAGCACAAAGCGATCGCCCACATGCATAAAGGACTCGATCGCCCGATCTTTTGCTACCGCAATGGTAATACCCAAGGGCGCGATACTTGCTTGAGCAACCCAGGACGCAAGCATGGCGCTGGAGGCTGTGCCCTTTTGAGCTGTGATGATGTAAAGCCCACCGCTCAGTCTGCCCAGTGCTTTATCCAGGTCGCCATCCAGGGATTTCATTTGCTTAATGGCGCGATCGCGGGTTAGCCATTGTCCCAAGTCGGTGCCTGCCTCATCGCAAAGCTGATAGGTGGCTTCAGTGGGTGCAGCCTTCATCAGGATCGGCGGAAAGGCCTCGGTTAAACCTACGTCTTGCAGCTTGTTTCGCAGTAAGTGGACGGAATCATCATCGCCGCCACCACTTTCAAACAGTCCAAAGGCTTGCTTTGCATGGGTTGCCGCCAACATCGTGCCCAGTGCCGCTTTAGCAACCGGGGCAAAGTCACCCGACTGAGGCGGCATCGCAATGACAACGCCAGAGGCAATGCTGACCAATTCCCGAATTTCGTGCGGTTCTGCGGTACGGAGATCCATTTGTTCCACAGCGACCCCAGTTTTCATCACGCCCTGCGCGATCGCGTGCGCCAACAGTTCCGCATTGCCATAGTCAGAGACATAGAACAGTGCGACCGTTGTGACTGCTTTTGCCTGCTCCTGGCTCCAGGTGCGATAACGTCCGACCAATTCATCCAGGTTGTACTGTAAGAGGGGACCATGCCCCGTAGCGATCGTCCCCACGCCTGGCAAATCGCCCATCCGCTTGAGGGCAGACAACACCGATCGCGCATTGGGGCCCATCAAGCAGTCGTAGTAGTAGCGAAAATCGGGTTCGATTAGCTCCAGGTCTTCATCGAAAGTAGAGTCATCGCAGTAGTGCATCCCAAACGCATCGCAGGTAAATAGCACTTGCGTCTTGTGGTCGTAGGTAAAGATAGTGTCGGGCCAGTGCAAATTTGGAGCCGAAACAAACTCCAAAATGTGACCATTGCCTAAATCGAGGCGATCGCCATTTTTCACCAGCTTGCGCTCAAAGGGCTGATGTACGAGATCTTCGAGAAACTGCACCGCCACTTTTGCTCCCACGATGGTGATGTGAGGAGCCAACTTCAGCATGTCTGCCACTAAACCGCTATGATCCGGTTCCGTATGGCTGATCACCAGGTAGTCAATTTCAGCCGGATTGATCAAGCCCCTCAGCGCATCCAGATATAACTGCCGAAACTTGGCGTGAGAGGTGTCAACCAGCGCCACCTTTTCGCCACGAACCAGAAAGGAGTTGTAAGTAGTGCCATTGTTCAGCGCAAATTCAATGTCGAACCGTTCTCGATCCCAGTCCAGACAACGGATGGTAGTAGTGTCAGGCGCGATCGCAACGGTTTCCAGGGTCAATCGCTGAACCCGCTCGGTGAGTGCTACCATACCTGCCTCCCTGTCTAATAACGATTCGTCTAGATTCTGCTCTACCTCTATTATTGGTCGCGCGATCGCAATTTGTAAAGTTTTGTTAGGTAAACATACTCATTAGATCCCTTTATTGCTCTGTCTCCGCTCGCTCGAATGCACTGCCTAACGTACAATACAGGCACATTGCTAATTGAGATGCGGCCATGCCCGATCGTGAAGCACTCCAACGCCAGCTTGAAGACTTCCGTACCGCTGGGCAAAACCTCCAACTTGAGCCATTAGTAACGCAAAAGGCGTTGGCGCAATTTGGTGTGGAGTACCAGACAGAACTGATTGATCAGCTAGAGCAAGCGATCGAAGATTGTGCTGGGCAAGACAACAAGCTGATTTTTACCGGGCATCGGGGCTGTGGCAAATCCACGCTGCTGGCAGAGTTGGGCTTTCGACTGACGGAGACGGGACGCTATTTTGTCGTGATGTTTTCCATTGCGGATACGATCGAGCGATCGGCAGTGGATCATGTCAACATCCTTTTTTCGATGGCGGTGCAACTACTGGATGCCGCCGAGCGACGAGAGGTGAAGCTGAAGCCGGGACTGAAACTCGCACTCTACCGCTGGTTGGGAAAACACACGAAGACGGACGTTAAGGCGGTTGAGTCAGCGATCGAAACCAGTGGCGAAGCCAGCCTCAAGGGAGGCATACCCGCCGTTCTGGAGCTTTTGGTCAAAGTTAAATCCATCCTTAAAGTCAATTCGGTGCTTCGTGAGGAGATCACGATCGAATTTGCCCGCAAAATTTCGGACTTAATCGCTCAGCTTAACCAAATCCAGATTTACATTGAGAATGCGACTGGGCAAACGGTGCTAGTCATCATTGATGATTTGGATAAACTGGATCTAAGCGTCACGGAGACGATTTTTAGCAAAAACATTCAGCCTTTGCTCGATCCAACGTTTCGGATTTTCTACACCGTGCCGATCGCGACGCTGCGGGAAGTCTCGCTCAAGCGCAACATCGAAGCCTATGTGCAGAAGATTCACACGATGCGGGTCGCCAAGTTTTTTAACAAGGCGACCGTGCGCCAGCCCGATCGAGTGCCAGATGAGGCAATGATGGCGGTGTTTGCGGAAATTTTAGAGCGACGGTTGCCGGAGCGCTTGATCGATCCGGCGCTCAAAGCAGAGATGATCCTCAAAAGTGGAGGCGTACTGCGGGAATTGATTCGGATTGCCGATAGCTGCTCCGATCGCTGTATGCAGGAAATTCGCCGACAACTGCGCCAAGCCAAATTTGATCAGCCCTCCGTCATCATCAGCCAGCCGATTTTAGCGACCGTGCTGACCGATTTGCAGATTAGCTACGCCGAACCGCTGGGATTGACGGACTTTGAATTGCTGAAGGGCATTTATCGCGATTTTCTGCCCCAGGAGGTGAAGAATCAGCGCTTTCAAGATTTGCTGCATGGCTTGTATGTGCTGGAGTACCGCAATGGTGGGCAATGGTATGACCTGAACCCGATCGTAAAAGATTTGCTGGAGCAAGAGGGGGTGCTGGATGGTGCCGCTACCGGATGATCTCAAAACGCTGACTCAGGCAAATGAGGAGACCTACGACCAGCTCATTTCGCTGATTGAGAATACGCAGGGTCGCTTAGCGCCCATTATTGTTGCTTGTGATGATGAAGCGCTACGGAAACGGATGATTGAGCGCTACGAATCAGAAGCGTGGGAAGTAATGATTCGTCCCTATCGGCTTGTCCTGGGACAAGAACCCAGTCTGAGATCGGGCTTAGAAACGCTGAAGCAACAGGAACCCCATTTACTGCGCGGGGGCAAGGCAGTCTTTACAGTGACGGGTGCCGAGATGCTGCTGCGGGTGAAGCTTAACCCCCAGGATGAACAGAGTGAGTTAGACAAATTTTTTGGCTACTTGCAGTGGACGCGGGAGGGCTTGCGAGAGTTTCGCTACCCCATTGTGCTGTGGGTGACGCACCGCATTTTGCTGGAACTGAGCCATCGAGCGGCTGATTTTTGGAGTTGGCGCAAAGCCGTCTTGCGGTTTGAGGCAGAATCGCCTTCGGTCATTCAGTTTACTTCTCCTGAATCCCAGCAATCACGACGAGTTGAGGACGATGCCGATGCGGAACCCTTACCACCGCTGGCAGAATTGCAGGCA
>JBBSHC010000169.1:0-6980 GCA_038253425.1 Leptolyngbyales cyanobacterium
AAAATTCTGCAAAGTCTGACTTTTGGCTGTAACAAAACTGACGAGTGACTCACTAGGCTAACGATCAGTCTTTACCTGAGTGAGTAACAAGGCATGACCTACGACTATGATTTGTTTGTGATTGGTGCAGGTCCAGGAGGGTTGTCAGCCGCAAAACGAGCCGCAAAGTATGGAGCAAACGTCGCGATCGCTGAGCAGGCTCAAACTGGGGGCGGTTGTGTTAATCGAGGTTGTGTTCCTAAGAAACTGATGGTCTATGCGGCGGCGTTTGCGCGTCTTGATCAAGCCGCGATCGCGTATGGTTGGAGTGCCTGTGAGCGTCACTTTGACTGGCAACAGTTTGTTAGCGTTAGAACACGTGAAATTGAGCGATTGCAGCAAGTACAAACACAGGCTCTGCTTGATGCTGGCGTTGAGTTTATACCCCAGCGTGCCACGTTTATCGATGCTCATACATTGAACGTTGGCGATCGTAAGCTTACGGCAGACAAAATTTTGCTTGCTGTCGGTGGCAAACCGATCAAACCCAACATCAAGGGCATTGAACATGCGTTAACATCTGACGCGATGTTTAATCTACTTGATTTACCAACGCATATTGCCATCATTGGCGGGGGGTACATTGGCGTTGAGTTTGCCAGCATTTTGCGTGGGCTGGGCTGCGAGGTAACGCTGATGAACCACGAAACCTGCATTCTGTCAGGCTTTGATGAAGATCTGGCTGCCACTGTGCGAACCAATCTCATCGATCGCGGCATCCAAACCTTGTGTAGCACGACTACAACCGCGATCGCGCCTGTCACCAACGGTTTTCGCTTAACGCTTGAAGGCGACTGTTCTAAAACCCTGACTGCGGATGCTGTTCTCTGTGCAACAGGACGCACCCCTCAACTTGACGGACTGAATTTAGAGCGCGCAGGTGTCGAGGCAGACCAAAAAGCGATCGCTGTGGACGCCTACAGCCGCACTAGCCAGCCTCACATTTTTGCGATCGGTGATTGTACGAACCGTATGCAGTTGACACCCGTTGCTAAAGCCGAAGGATACGCTGTTGCGGCGACTATCTTTGGTAAGCAGCCTCAGACGGTGAACTATGACTATGTGCCATCAGCCGTTTGTTGCTACCCAGAAGCGGCCTCAGTCGGCATGAGCGAAGCGACGGCAAGAGAAACCTATGGTGATGCCATCGAGTGCTATCGCACCGAATTTCAACCGCTGTTTTACAGCCTGACCGATCGCTCCCAAAAAAGTTTCGTCAAGCTAGTAGTCGAGGCGCAGTCCGATCGCGTTTTAGGTGTACACATGGTTGGGGATCACGCAGGGGAAATTGTGCAAAGCCTGACACCTGCCTTGCAACTGGGTGTGACAAAGCAAGCTTTGGATCAGACGATCGGCATTCATCCCTCCTCTGGTGAAGAAATTTTTTCGATGGATTAACAACGTAGATCGAGCGCTTCTCTCTCATAAAGCAGAAAAGTAGCAAGATAATCTCCCATTCGGTTGATGCTGAATGCACGGGGATTTGGTGGACTGGTGAAGAGACGTAAAAATGGAGCTAGTTAAACATGCGGAAGCTAAACATTGGCTTGACCGACGAGCAACGCGCAGGCGTTTGTGAACTATTAAACAAAGATTTGGCTGATGTCTGCCTGCTACAAATCAAAACGAAAAAGTATCACTGGGATGTTACTGGACCAGAATTTCGCTCTTTACACCAAATCTGGGAAGAACAGTACGAAGCTTTAAAGGAAACGATCGACGCGATCGCTGAGCGAGTGCGGATGCTGGGCAACTACCCGTTGGGTACCGCTGAAGGGTTCTTGCGTTACGGCTCAATCAAAGAGCATGAAGGAGATGTGCCCTCTTCGACCGAAATGGTATCGAATCTGGTCGATGACCACGAGCAAATTATCCGCAGCTTGCGTGAGCACATTGATCAGTGCTCTGAAAAGTTTCACGACGAAGGAACGGCAGATTTCCTCACTGGTTTGATGGAAGCACACGAAGCAATGGCGTGGATGTTACGTTCGTTCATCGAAGGCAAAGCTGTGCAGTCCGATCAGAAGACGGCTGCCAATGCGAAAGTGCCTGTCGGTGCCAAGTAACTTACAAAAGTAGTCAGTTCATCTCGTAACGACTCATTTGATTGAAGTTACGGCTGTCCAAACTTAAATTAATTCCTGGCGATCGCCCTTCTCTTGTCACAGTGTAAGAGAGGGGCGCTTCTTTTTGCTCGCTTGGGTTGTACGCGATCGCCCGTACTGGTTTGTCAGCGAGATTCATGTCCTTGTGCCGAGCCTGACACGGATCAAAAGGCAAATTTGCTGAAAGCGCTCATTATGAGCCGTCCTCCTCTAGTATTTTGAAGACTAAGGATGCGTGTCACTGCTGGATCAACCGCACGCATCGATCGATCCGGTATGTGAATGAAAGCCTTACTCTCCACTCCCTACTCCCTGCTCCCCTTTTTCAGCGCCATTGCTCTTACCTCGGTTGCCTCACCGATCCGAGCCGAACAGCCGCTGTACGTTGCGTATCCACCGGCTCAGTACGAAACCGCATCCGATCGCATCTTTCTCATTGGCACCGCACCAGCCAGCGGTAATGTTTTGGTCAATGGGAGCGCGATCGTTCGTAGCCCTGCCGGACATTTTGCACCCAGTTTTCCGTTGAAGGTGGGCGAGAATCACTTTGCCCTCCGCTATGGCAATCAAACGCTCACGGTAAACGTCACGCGGGTAGCGCCAGAAACAACGCTGCCAGTGGGTTTAGCTTTTGCCAAAGATTCGCTTAGTCCAACCGTCAACCTTGCCCGTCTGCCCGATGAGTTGCTCTGTTTTGCAGCGATCGCGCCACCCGACGCCACTGTCTCCGTCAAACTTGCCAATCAAACCATTCCGTTGCTACCGCGATCGCAACAGATTGAGCTACCAGAAAATGCTGCCGTTTTAACACAACAGACTCAGCCAACGGCGATCACTGCTACCGGGCGGGTTGAAGGCTGCACGCGTGCGGTGCTGCTCGGCGACTTAGGCACACCCGAATTTCAACTGACGCAGAATGGTCAAACGGTCAAGCAACTCGGTGCTGGCACCATCAAAATTTTGTCACCCACACGCCTGGAAACTGCCACCGTAACCGCTGAAACGGGCACCGCTCGTACAGGACCCAGCACAGACTACACCCGTCTGACCCCATTGCCTAAAGGAACGCAGGCATTAGTGAATGGCTATGAAGGCGACTGGGTGCGGTTGGGCTACGGTGCCTGGATCAAACGGAGCGAGGTGCAAATTGTGCCAACTGGGGCACCGCCCACTTCCATCATTCGCAGCATCAAGTCAAAACAAGTAGACGAGTGGACTGAGGTTTCTTTTCCGCTTCAGGTGCCAGTGCCGATCGCAGTGCAACAGGGCGATCGCAGCTTTACTCTCACGCTTTACAACACAACCGCGCAAACTGATATCATTCGGCTGGATGACGACCCAGTGATTGCCCGTTTAGATTGGCAGCAGATCACTCCTGGACAGATTCAGTACACCTTCAACCTCAAATCAAGCCAGCAATGGGGCTACAAACTACGCTATGACGGCACCACACTAGTGTTGTCGCTGAAGCATCCGCCAGCGGTGAAAAAAACGGGAAGCAGCGTTGAAAGTGGTCAAGCCATTTCTCGTTCACCTGACACGGCACTGCTGACAGGCACAAAAATTTTGCTTGACCCTGGTCACGGTGGACCAGAGGATCTAGGTTCCAGGGGACCAACGGGCTACCCCGAAAAAGCCGTCACCTTGCTGATGGCAAAGCTAGTGCGAGAGCAACTTCAGCAGCGCGGTGCCACAGTTTATCTCACGCGTGAAGCTGATATGGATGTGTCGCTTCAAGATCGGGTGACGCTCATCAACAAGATGCAGCCCACGATCGCACTCAGCTTGCACTACAACGCGCTACCAGACAGTGGTGATGCGCTCAAAACCAGCGGAGTAGCGGCATTTTGGTACAACACTCAAGCACACAGCTTGGCGGTGTTTATGCACAACTATCTGACTAAGACCCTCAAGCGATCGTCCTACGGTGTGTATTGGGATAACCTGGCGCTGACCCGTCCGACGACAGCACCCACGATTTTGCTTGAACTCGGCTTTATGATCAATCCCAACGAGTTTGAGTGGGTCACCAATCCAACCGAGCAAAAACGCTTGGCAACCGCGATCGCAAACGGTATTACAGAGTGGCTAACAAGCCAGCGGTAGATGCAAGAGAACTAGCCACAAAAAACAACACCGCAAGCCACTGTATTAGAACGAAAGTCCCTTACAGCAAGCTTCTCCAGCGTAGCGACCTCCCCTACAAGGGCACGACAAATACTTTTTGCGCCAGATGGTTTGCATTCAAACAGTATGCGTGCTATATCTATATGCAGATTGTACTGCTAAGTACAGTTGAAACCCAAACAATGCCGTGTTAAGCCAGCTTGCTGCGTGAATATGCCTGGTTTGCTCGTTCTCGACTGATCTGCTCTTAGACGACGAATCTAGCGATCGCACGTTGCACCCTTGTTCAAACACGGCAAAACCATTAAACCTCCCTGATCGTTAAAGAAGGAGACCCGCAAATGAGTACAGATCTAAAAGCAACCTTTGAAGCTATCAAGCAACAAGTTTTGCAGGGCAAAGCGATGGATGTCTTTGAGCAGTACTATGCCGATGATGTGGTGATGCAGGAAAACGAGAGCCCAGCCACGATCGGGAAAGAGGCAAATCGTCAGCGAGAACTGGAATTTTTCTCGAAGCTGGTTGAGTTTCGGGGGGCTGAGGTGAAAAGCGTTGCCTATGGCGATGACGTGATCATTTCAGAGTGGTTTTTAGACTACACTCACGCCGACTGGGGCAAACGCACTTACGACCAAGTTTCAGTACAGCAGTGGAAAGACGGCAAAGTTGTTCACGAGCGCTTCTACTACGCAAGCTGAGTTGCCTTAATGTGCTGCTACAAGCATGACCTGAATTATTTACTGGACGATCGCATTCTAAAGAGAACGAGTGTGATCGCCTTTTTAACGTCGCTGTAGCGATCGAGTACCGACTCCGCCTTCAGCGCGATCGCATGATTTTGTAAGCTTGCACACTTTACATTTACGTAATCGCACGGTCTCTCAGTGTAAGTACTTCCTGTACCAAAAGCGATATGTCAGACTGTAAACAACTCTGGAACTTTGAGTAGTTTTATATAGTCAGCATATATTCGCTTGTGTTTCTTAACGATGAAGGCTATGCAACCCGCTAAACCCAGACTTTTACCAACCTTGCTGTGCTTTGGTCTTGTAGGACTCTTGGCGGCAACGCTTCCTTACCCTACCCTGGTCAATAATCTGACGGTTCTGGACAGCAACTCACAGCAATAGGCAACCGATCGAGCCACTCTCCTGCTAATGCCAGAGGCGTTGGTTAGTATAGCTCTCTACAGTAGGTTTGTTGCTCACAAGAGAAGCAAGATGAAATCGGTTTGGACTCTGTTGCTGCTTGGCTTATTGACCTTGGCGATCGTTGCTCCCTTTTCGGCGCTGGCGATGCTCATGCTTTTCACCCTCGTCTCTGTCGTAATTTGGACTGGTTGGACGTTGATCCGCACCTTGTTTACAGGCGATGTTATGTGAGGTTGTCATGGTTCGTCGCCTTGGGCTAGTCTTTATTGCTGTCGTATTGGCACTTTTGCTGCTGCAAAGAGGTACGGCTGCTCAGTCAGTGAGTAACCTGCAAGCTGATCTTTTTGAGCTGCGATCGCAGGTGAGCCAATTACGTGCTCAGGTGGCTCAACTGCGGGGGCAGTCTCCTTCTGGTACTCGCACTCCCACACCAGGTAGGATTCCTCGTAGCCCCACTGACCCGTCCGATCCTCAAATCATCGATCGGCTTGCTACTCTGGCGATCGAAGCAAAAGAACGCCTGAATGCGCTAGAGAGTCGTGTAGCCAAGCTTGAAGCGCGATCGCGTTAGTGATGGCATAGAAAGCAAGAGCGATCGAGCAAGGCTTGGCATACGCCCTCAGCTTGCTCACTTGAAGCATTCACGTAACAATGGAGATATGTAACAACTTCTCCATACTTTATTAGAAAACTTTTTCAAGATCATGCTGGAGCAGCTAACGCCAATTACCGCCCACGCTCGACACCAACCCGATGAGCAGTCAGTCGATGCCCTCTCTAAACGGGTTGACTACGACCTGGTTATTGTGGGGGGAGGGTTGGTTGGTGCAACGCTTGCCTGTGCCCTTAAAGAGTCTGGTTTACAGGTGGCGCTCATTGAAGCAACGCTCCAATCGGATGCTGTCTCTAGAGGGCAGGCGTATCACGTCAATTTGCTGTCGAGCCGCATCTTTCAAGGCATAGGTGTGTGGGCGCAGATGCGTCCTGGTGCTAACCCGATCGAACAAATTCAATTATCCGATGCCGACTATGCGGGGACGGTGCAATTTGAGCGGCAAGATTTGGGGACGGATGTACTCGGCTATGTGGCAGAGCATCGTGTGCTGCTAGAGGCACTGCAAACTGGTCTGAGTGAATGCCCCAACGTGACGTCTTTTTGTCCAGCGTCGGTCATTAAGACGATCGCTCAAGCAGACGGTGTTGTCTTAGAGCTTTTGCAAAACGGACGGTCACAACAAATTCGCACTCGTTTGGTGGTAGCGGCAGATGGTGCGCGATCGCCCCTGCGGCAGCAAGCTGGCATTCGTACACACGGTTGGCAGTACTGGCAATCTTGCGTGGTTGCTTTCATCAAGCCAGAAAAACCGCATCACAATATTGCCTACGAGCGGTTCCAGACAGACGGACCGTTTGCCATCTTGCCCTTGCCCAATAATCTCTGTCGCATCGTTTGGACGGCTCCTAAAGCGGAAGCAGCCGCGATCGCTGCTCTTGACGACGCCACGTTTCTCACGCAACTTAAAGAACGCTACGGCGATCAGATGGGCGCATTGACACT
>JBBSHC010000170.1:0-6979 GCA_038253425.1 Leptolyngbyales cyanobacterium
ATCATCAAGACGCCGAACCAACCTACATACAGGCGGTTGTCGGTGCTGGTGACCCAGTTGCAAAACTGCTCCCATACGTTGGCGCTCTCGCGTCTCTGTAAGGTTGTCGTCATGATTATAATGAGTGCTTGATTTAATGTGTTTTAGCGGCTTTCACCACATGTATAGCAGTGTAAACCGAACGTTGACTTTTGTAAAGCAACTTCTGTGAAATCGATCGATGTCAGACAAAAAATCGCTGCAAGTGCCTCAGAGAGGGACTATGTCATGTAACAGTATTTTAAGAATTTCTTCGTTTTTATGAGAAGGCGTTGCTGAGGGATGAAGGAAGCTGCTTGTCTAATGTTAACGATCGCGCTATCTTGCAGGCCTCGTAATTGACTTAAAACTCGTTTAGCCTTAGCGCTTTCTACTTTGTTAAGGGCTGTTTCATGCGATCGAGCGCTTGTTTAAGGTCAAGCTCCAGAAATCGATCGACCGCAAGGTAAACCCAGTGATAAGAACGCTGTGTGTCTTGAAACGTTTTTTGAAAGCCCAACGCCAGCCGCAAGTCCTCGTACAAAGGATGCAAAATAAGTGAATAAATGTCGCAAAGATTAGGAAAATCGTGCTGCATTTGCACCAATGCCTTTTTGGTGTCTTCCAGTAGCAGATGAATGTTCGACCCTTCAAGATAAGACACGTCGATCACCCAAGAGCGGATATACACCGAGGTACACGCCTCATCACCTGGAACCGCCATTTTAAACGGATCAACCTGAATCTCAGAGGATAAATAGAAACTTTTACTCGGTGGTTGAAAAAAGTGCATTTCAGACTCACTGGTCACCGGGTAAAGCACACAAATGCCAACCGGGTTTAAATTGTCAGCGCGTCTGAGTACTCTTAGCCCAGTCGGATATTGTTGCGCCCAAAGCCGTAATGACTTAGCAATTTTGTGAGAGGCTGTAGCGACATCTTTCATCAACTCGGCGTAGGTACGGGCAATCAAATTGGCGATCGGAATTGTATCCGTGCGGGGGTTAAAAGCATCAGCGACTAGCGCAACAGGCACCGCTGACTGGAGTGGAGTCTCTAATTCTGGAATAGAGCGGATTTGCAGGCACAGAGTTTGCCCGTCGAACTGTTTTTCTAGAAGACCAAGTGCTACAAAGCGATCGATCATCATCCCTGCCGCCCGATCGCTGCCCCGATCCTGATTCCCGTAGAAGAGTTCTGCCGCCTCTCGATGCGTACAAGCAACGGAGCCAGAGGTTGAATGCAGTTGAGTCAACGGTTTAGGCAAGTGTCCACCCACGAACTGTTGTTGCTTTAAGAGCAAATACGCCCAAAGCCGAACAAAGTATTCCGCTCGCCGACGGGTTAAACCGCCTCGTCGCATGAGCATCGACATATAGAGTCGCTGTTGCTCCAGCGAGAAATATCGATCAAGAAACTCTGGCGCTAGCCGCGTATTCGATTGAGACAACGGTTTCAGGGAACTCATTAAGGTCTGGCGAATGAAGGGATCGATGAAAACGAAGACGGTGAGACTTTAAATAGCAAGGGCAAATGAATTGTTTGAAGCGTGATCTTGGCGAAAAGTACCCAAAAGGGTGAGTGCTTTTACAAACGTTAAGCTGAGAATGTAAACCAGTAGTCAACCAACGTTACGGAATTTGCTACCAATCGATGAAGTTAAAGAGTTAGCATTTCATTGATCAACTGGTTGCTTCACAAACTCTGCCTTCGTCCCATGCTGTCTCCGCTCTAACATTGAGCCAATCAGACTGAGCACCAGAGGCTTGAGCCTACTACAGTCGTTCTGGGGTTGGCTTGAGGAAAATGTGCGTTCTTGGCGCTACGGTTGATGGCTTCAAATTGAATCTATTATTGACTAAATTATTGGTTTGTACAATCCGGAAGTGGAAAAAACTTCACCCCGCTTCAGGTTATTTCACCCCACTTCTATAACCCTGTGTGTCGTTCGTCGTTCTGGTGACACCTACAGACCGCTCATTGTGTCTTCGTAAAAGAAGTGAGCACAATAGCAGCATCGTTTCTGGAGCCTGATCGATGACAGCCCCCTTACTATTCGCTTCTCTAGAACCCTTTCTGGTAAGCCCACGGTTTAGCGCTTGCGCTGCCGATTATGCAGGTGCTAAAGCTTCTGCTGCTCGACGTACTCCTAGGCAAGCCTCTAGCAAACGGCAACGTGCCACTGTGCCCTCCAGTGAGACATCCGCTTTAGATTTAATCTGGGGTAGTCTACTGGAATCGCTTCATCAGGGCGTCATTGTGACGTCCCGCAGCCTTAATCCAATTTACTGGAATGCAAAAGGGCGGACTTTATGCCAGCATTTGTCGGGCAGTGAGTTTCCCCCCCTTGAATTGCCTGCGATCGTTTCTGAAGTGTGCCATCGATTAATGCGGGAGGACTGCACCAGCGATCGCACGTTAGTGATGGAGTGTCAGTCACCCACCGGGCAAACTATCCGCATCAGTGCGCGTTGGCTTTACTTGAATGCGGGTTGGGGCAGTGGTGGCACAAAAGCTGTGCAGGGCGGTGTGAAGACCGCTGACTGGGAAGAACAGTCGCAACCCTACATGCTGGTGCTGCTAGAAAACTGTCATGACCTTTTGCAAGAAGAGCTACGGATTGAGCAAAAAAAATATGACCTGACCGAACGTGAAACCGAAGTCTGGATGCTGCTGCGGCAAGAGTACACGTATCAGGAAATTGCCAAGATGCTGCAAATCAGCCTGAATACGGTCAAGACACATGTCAAGAATGTCTATGCCAAGAAACGTAGTTGTCAGGGACGCGAAAAGTTCTGGTGCTGCGATTAGTGAGCGCTGTCTGTCTTTAGCTGCATCTGCACAAAGTTGAAGTCGTCGGGTTGAAAGGGATGGGAACCGACAGCCTGGGAACTGAAGGTACAGTCTTTGAACAAGCGAACAAACGTGAGTAGACGACGATGCTATTTGAATCAAGCTAACCTGGAGATGGCTTCTTGCCTAGTGGACATATTTGACAGAACGGCATGGCGATCGTCTGGGTTGCCCTCTATTTAGCCTTGTTGATGTAAAGTGCGGCTGCAATGGATTTCGCTAAAAGAGTAACGTACAGCCCTGCCTATACGCTGGTGCCGACCTATGAGTGCTTTAACCGCTGTAGCTACTGCAATTTTCGTACTGATCCAGGTAAAAGCGCTTGGCTGACGCTGGCTGATGCAGAGGCAAGGCTGCGATCGCTCCAATCTCAGGATGTAATCGAAATTTTGATTCTCAGTGGTGAGGTGCATCCACAAAGCCCTCGTCGATCGCACTGGTTTCAACATATTTATGAGCTTTGTACGTTGGCTTTATCGCTAGGTTTTTTGCCTCACACAAACGTCGGACCGCTGAACGCTGCCGAAATGGAGCGCTTGAAGGCAGTCAACGTTTCGATGGGGTTAATGGTAGAGCAGGTGACACCAAATTTACTGCAAACCGTGCATCGTCATGCGCCGAGCAAGCTACCAGCCTTACGCTTACAACAGCTTGCTCAAGCAGGTGAGCTACGAATTCCGTTTACAACTGGTCTGCTGCTCGGTATTGGTGAAACGCCCGCCGATCGATGGGAAACATTAGAAGCGATCGCGCAGATTCACCAACGCTGGGGACATATTCAAGAAGTGATTTTGCAGCCCTACAGTCCGGGAGAAACCGAAGCATGGGCAGGTTCAGCTTTTGGTGTCGAGCAATTAATTGAAGTCGTTAGGGTGGCTCGCAGCCTTTTACCCGCTGATGTAACGCTGCAAATTCCGCCAAATCTAATGCCACGATCCCAGCAGCTTATTGAGTGTCTAGACGCAGGCGCACACGATTTAGGCGGGATCGGACCCCATGATGAGGTGAATCCTGATTATCCACATCCGATCGCGGCGCAACTGGCAACCGTTTTAAACACCGCAGGCTGGCAACTAACGCCCCGACTGCCAATTTATCCTCAATACGACGCATGGTTATCGACTACACTGCGCGATGCTGTGAGCGGTTGGCGAGAGAAAATGGCAGCTTCTTTGATTTAGCGCTTAGCTTTCAGCGTTCTACCGCTTCTTGGCTTCTGACTTCGTTCGGCGTTTCGGCTAAGCTCAAAATCGAAGTTGAGCGCTCATGTCGAAGCCTGACTTCTGGCTTCTATAGCCATAGCCATTCTGGTTAGGACGGGGTGCAGGGATAGAACCCCTGGCTGGGGGCACTGCCCCCACACCCCCTTTAATCCCAATGTCCTAATTTCTGTGGCGGCAGCTATAGCTTCTGGCTTCTGGCTTCTGGCTGCCGACTGCTCTCATCCATCCATACTTTCTTTACAGCCTCTTAGAATGATTTTGGGTTAGTAGCAGTGCGATCGACCGCCGCTAACGGCAGCACCAATCGGCTCATGATGCGGTTGTCTTCTAATCTGTAGAGATTGAGTTCTCCACCGAGCTGTTTCATGAGTAATTGACAGATGTTTAAGTGTTGACCTGGCGGCTGATCGAGGGTTGACGGTGCCAGTAGGTCGATTGAGCGTCCTGTTTCCAGATCGTTCAATAAGCGTGGGTCCATAGCCCCATTATCGGTAATGGACAGTTCAAGCCAGCGACTGTCAATTTGACGGCACCAGAGATCGATGCGTCCACCAACCTGAGAGCGATGGCAAGCGGTCAGCAGCAGTTCGTACAGCACCAGTTCTATCTTGACTATATCGCCGCTTATAGTGAGGCTGGTTTCGTCATGCACCTGCGACCACAGTTGCTTTTGCTTGATCAACCCATCGACTCGTTCGAGCGAGCGCTTCAGTAGACTGATCAAAGGAACTGTCCGAGGGTATAGCCGCAGTTGCCATTGTTCCTCTTGCACCAATTGAGAGAGTGGCGCGATGGTATCGCTGAGCTGGCGCAGCGTTTGTTGGTGGCGGGTGCTAAATAACGGATCTTTGGGATTACCGAGTTCGTGTAGCCGCTTGAGGTTGGGAAGGAGCGATCGATGCAGTTCTTCCAAACAGCGATGCTTGTACCAGTTTAGGCGCTCCAAGTCTTCGCGCTGGGCTGCAAGGCGTCCCGTCAGAATCAGGTTTCGTCGGGACCAGGCAAGCTGGCTGGCAAGAATACCCAACGCATTCATATGCCGCTCTGACCAACGCCGCTGGGCAAGATCAGCTACCAGTACAATGCCACAGACTTCATGCTCTGGAGCCGTTCGCAGCGCTATTGCCAAAATTTGACCCACGCTGCCACCGCACAGCCACTGCCGTGTTTCCGGGGGAATTTCTTCGATCGCTAATGGCACCATGCCATCACTCTCTAGTACCCACTGAATGAGCGAATCGGTCTGCACTGGAATCATGGCATCCGTATTCACGGTAAAGCGATCGCTGCTAACAGTGGGAGTGGTCGCACGACCAACATTGCTACCAGGAGCCCACGTAACCAACGCTGCCAGCGGCACCTGAAGCACCTGGGCAAGATGTTGTAGAGCCGACCGTTCCAGCGGTTCGAGCTGATGGGTTTGCTGAATCATGGTCAGCCCCCACTGAATCGTTTGGTTAACCTTTTGCTGCTGCTCGTTTTGATTTTGCAATTGCCACTGGTGCAGTACCAGCCCCAGTTGTTGGCTAACCACGCGCACCAAGTCATTTTCGGTGTGGCTCCAGGTGCGTGGACTTTCATGACAGATGACCACTAGCCCTTCGATTGGTTTACCGATCGCGGTGGAACAGAGTATGAGCGATCGCACACCCAGTTCAATTAACCGATCGCGCCATGCCAGGAGCCGTAAATCGCCGTCTAAGTTTTCGATGCCAATGGCGTTAGTGCTTCTCTCTAGCAGGTTCCAATCAATGCTGCTGAGTGCATCAAGGGGTGCAGCAAGCGGACGGCGCTTAGCAGGCTGACTTTGGTAACAAATGTCAAAGCGACCCTGATCCTGATTGTAAAGGAGCACCAGAAAGCGATCGGCACGGAGGCGCTTGCACACTTGTTCAGCGGACATTTTCAGCGTGGCTTTCCAGTCATCGTCACTAGAGACGGACTGGGCAATTTCGGCAGTGAGAATACGATCGAGCTTAATTTGCTCAATCGTGCCTTCCATTTCATCTAAGGGTGCAATCAGAGCAATAATCTGTGCGGCTCCTCGGATATAGCTCTTTTCTTCTTCTTCCCAAATGCGCGCTTCGTTCCCCTCGACTGCAAGAAAACCCAGCAGCTCATTTTGAAACAGGATGGGAGCCGCCAGCAGCGATCGCGCCCGAATTTGCTGCATCAATCGACTCGTCGTGTCGCCCTTCAGTGAACTGTGTGCTTCGCCGATGAACACGACTTGATCAGCAAGCAAAGCCTGATAAAAACCGCTTACCTCTTGCAGCGTAATGCCTGCTGCTGCTTGGTTTGCTTCATTAAACCCAGCCGCTTTTTGACGATTGCTAACGCGACGCCAAAAATAGCGTTGCTCTCGCTCAAACCAATACACATTGGTGCGGGTTGGTTGAATAAATTGATGCGTTTCTTCGACGATCGCTTCAAGCCGTGCGCCTAAGCCATTCAACGATCGTAGCTTTGTTAGCAACGCTAAAAGTGGTTGATCCGGGCGCTTTGTTTGCTGGCGCTGCCATTCGGCTTCAATCTGGTACAGTGCGGCTGCCAGCCCACCCAAAATCATCGACAACCGCGCCTTCTCGTCCGATCGCGGTGATGCGCCCCACACCTTAGAACCCAGTAGTGTCACGCCAAGGCAGCGATCTTTGTAGCGAATCGGGAAAATCACCGTACCCTGGATGTCGTGGGTTTGTGCCAGCTTGCGCCATTCGCCTGCCCGCAACTCTTGCCGCAGATCTGCCACTGCTAAAGGACGTTGCTGAATCACAACCTGTTCTAGCAAGTCGCCTGGATTAAGTGTAAATCGCTGCTTGAGCATAGACACAGTGCTACCTGGCATCGCGCCACCCTTGCCATGCAAACGATGTTCCAGGCGATCG
>JBBSHC010000171.1:0-6964 GCA_038253425.1 Leptolyngbyales cyanobacterium
GATACAAATTCAATCCAAGGGTTGGTGAGTCCTAGTGCAACTGCAACGTGTAGCTGTGAAGCGAGTGACTGGCGCGTTCGCATTGATTGACAGCTTAAAGCGCCACGGTGTCAAGCATATCTTCGGATATCCGGGTGGCGCAATTCTGCCGATCTATGACGAGGTTTATCGGGCGCAGGCTGAGGGTGGTTTTCAGCATATTCTGGTGCGGCATGAACAGGGAGCAGCCCACGCGGCTGACGGTTATGCGCGCGCAACAGGGCAGGTTGGCGTTTGCTTTGCTACGTCTGGTCCGGGTGCCACTAACCTGGTGACGGGCATTGCCACGGCTCACATGGATTCCATTCCGCTGGTAATCATTACGGGTCAGGTTCCTAGCCATGCGATCGGCAGCGATGCGTTTCAGGAAACTGATATCTTTGGGATTACACTGCCTATTGTGAAACACTCGTACGTCGTGCGCGACCCCAAGGATATGGCGCGTATTGTGGCGGAGGCATTTTACATTGCTACCACAGGGCGTCCTGGTCCGGTATTGATTGATGTGCCCAAAGATATTGCCCAGGTGCAGTTTGACTACACGCCAGTGGATCTGGAAGATGTCCGGTTGACAGGTTATCGTCCGACTGTAAAAGGCAACCCCCGCCAGATTTCACACGCGCTGAAGCTGATCCGGCAGGCGAAGCAACCCTTACTCTACGTGGGTGGTGGCGCGATCGCGTCAAATGCCCACGCCGAAATCAAAGAACTAGCAGAGCGCTTTAGTTTGCCTGTGACAACGACCCTGATGGGTATTGGTGCGTTTGATGAACACCATATCCTTTCGGTCGGTATGTTGGGGATGCATGGCACGGCTTATGCTAACTTTGCGGTGACTGAGTGCGACCTCTTGATTGCTGTTGGCGCTCGCTTTGACGATCGCGTAACGGGCAAGCTGGATGAATTTGCGTCTCGTGCCAAGGTGATCCACATTGACATTGATCCGGCTGAAGTCGGCAAGAATCGTGCGCCTGAAGTGCCGATCGTGGGTGACGTGCGCCAGGTGCTCGTTGATCTGCTTCGCCGTAGCCAGGAAGATGGTGATGTACGTGATCCTCAACGTCATCAGCCCTGGCTCAACCGCATTGCACGTTGGCAAGAAGACTATCCACTAGAAGTGCCGCACTATCCCGACAGTCTGTCTCCGCAAGAGGTCATTGTCGAACTAAGCACTCAAGCGCCCAACGCTTACTACACAACGGATGTCGGGCAGCATCAGATGTGGGCAGCACAGTTTCTTAAAAACGGTCCGCGTCGTTGGATCTCCAGTGCGGGTCTGGGCACGATGGGCTTTGGGATGCCTGCGGCGATGGGTGCAAAGGTGGCGCTACCAGACGAAGATGTCATTTGCATTAGCGGTGACGCCAGCATTCAAATGAACATTCAAGAATTGGGTACGCTGGCACAATACGGCATCAATGTCAAAACGGTAATCATCAACAATGGTTGGCAGGGCATGGTGCGTCAGTGGCAGCAAGCCTTTTACGATGAGCGCTATTCTTGCTCCAGTATGGAAGTAGGAATGCCAGATTTCGTCAAACTGGCTGAGGCTTACGGCATTAAAGGCATGACGATCAGCACGCGGGATGAACTCAAAAGTGCGGTTTCCCAAATGCTGGCGCATGATGGTCCCGTTCTGCTGGATGCCCGCGTTCGCAAGGATGAAAACTGCTACCCCATGATTCCACCGGGCAAGAACAACGCGCAGATGGTTGGTTTGCCGACGCGCAAAATGCTAGAAAAGGCAGCCGAACTGATCTACTGTGGTGGGTGTGGCGCGAAGAACGTCAACAACAACAACTTTTGCCCAGAATGCGGCACGAAGCTTTAGCAACAAACGCGGTTTCATTAGGCAATGGAGCATCGCTTTGAGTGAGCGGTTAAATTTGAGCCGTCAGCTTCTGACTAACTGGGTCGTGTTATAAGCGGGTCATGGTTGATGTCGTTTCGCATCGCTGTAGAATCCCGTTGCTACGGCGATTTCAGGAAAGATTTTACCCTTCGGCTCCGCTCAGGGTGCAAGCTGGCTGAGCGAAGTCGTTGGCGTAGCCTGTCCGTAGGGCATAGACAGGGGGTTATTTGTTTCCTAGAAATCTCCTACGAAAAAGGGGTGAATCTCGGTTCACCCCTTCAAACGATCGCTAACTCAACGGATGCTTCCTTTAGTTAGCGATCGCTACATTCTTAAATGCCTGGGTTTTGGGAATCAAAACGTCGATCGCGGTTACCCCTTCAGGTATTTGCATCCACACATAGGCGTCTGCTGTGGCGTTGGCGTTCAGGTCGCTGACAGCAATGTTGCTAGTAGCACGATTGATGCGATCGACTGCCTGGTACGTTTCCCCTGATGTGGGATTGCGAGCCGTTGTGCTACCGGGATAGATGATGCCCTGACCGTACTCGATTGCGGTAGTTTTCGGCGCAAGGCGACGCACCCGAAATTGAATATTGACAAAATCGCGTAGCTTTGTGTTCGGATTTTGAATGCGGTTGACAGCAATAATTTCGACCTGCGCCTTGTTGTCGATCGCAGGCTGCGTTAGCAGCCCCGTCTGGGTTTCAGCAGGGCTGCTTGTTGGCTGAGACGGTGTTTGGGTTGACTGAGGTGCAGGACTAACAGTGGGACTATTTTGATTTTGTGGCGATGGACCCCGATTGATGGCACTGTCAACGACTGAGAATGCCTGCTGTAAATCTAAAAAGCGGTAGGCGAGAAAGCCACTCACACCCAGGCTCAGTAGCGAGAGGAGAAATGCCACTGTTGTCAAAAACGAAAGCCCTGCATGACCGTGCGATCGCTTGGCATAAACAATGGGCGGCTGATCAATCTCTTCAGGATTTCGGGTTCTCATAGGCATAAGCTATAGCGTTCTGCGATAGAAATAGCTCGATACATTACTGTTTCATATAAGTTTTAGAAGTGTCGTCTGCCGTGGGGGAGAAATTTAGGGAGCAATCTTCGGTGGACAAGCAAAGGGGCGGTTTGATGAGGAAGCTTGCGATGCGTTCGCAAAGACGATGGAACAGCGATCGCGGCTTTCTGCGAAGGACGGAACTTTATGGGCAGGCGCGAAATCAAAGGAGTTGTCATTGTCCCTTTCACGGCTTAAACTGACGCTGCTTGTTAACCACGCTACTGAACCTGCGATCGCATGAAATTTGATCCGACCAAATGCCTTAATCGCATCGTTGCGGCATTGCTGACCACTACAGGTCTGGCATTACCGATGACATCTCCTAGTCTTGCCCAATCATCGATCGCGTTGACCGAATCGAAGTCAACCGTTTTAGCGCAGGCAAGTCCAGCGGGTGCTATCTGTCCAGCGCAGTTAGGCACCGAGATCGATCGCATTACCAAGCGTGCATCGCTGTCTGGAGTGCGTTGGGGCATCCTGGTGCAAACGTTAGACACGCCCACGAACCGTAAGACACTCGTTGCCCGTAATGCCACAACGCTGTTGATTCCGGCATCAAATAATAAACTGCTGACTACGGCAGCAATCTTAAAAGCACTGGGTGCTCAATACCGTTTTCGCACGGCTGTGTATGGCAATAGTGCCCAGCCCAACCTGATGACACTACGGCTGATTGGTCACGGCAACCCCAGCTTAACGACCACACAGTTAACGAGTTTAGCCCAACAGTTGCGGCAAAAGGGCATTCAGCAAGTAGAGCAACTCATTGGCGATGATACCTACTTTCGGGGTGCTGCAATCAACCCTTACTGGGATCCCGATGACACCCTTACAGGGTACGGTGCGCCCGTTAATAGTTTGATGCTGAACCAAAACGCGATCGGGCTAACCCTCTTTCCGCAGCAGATTGGACAACCGTTGCGCGTGCAGTGGGATGATCCAACGGACGCTAGCACTTGGCGTATTAGTAATCAAACGGTTACCGTCTCGACCCGTGAAGGCGAATCGCTGGATGCAGTGCGAACCGCAAATCAGCGTTTAATCCAGGTCTCCGGACAACTTCGGGTTGGTTCAGCATCAGAGCCGATCGCGGTTTCGATTCCCAATCCAGGCAACTATTTGATTGACAAGTTTCGTACCGCTTTGACCACCACGAACATTACCGTTCAACGCGCCACTGTGGTTAAAATCACTCCAGCCCCACTCGGCGAGGTTGAACTAGCCGCCGTTGAATCGGCACCCTTAGCCCAACTGCTCATTGAGACGAACCGCGAGAGCAACAATATCTACGCTGAAACGCTGCTGAAAACGTTGGGAGTGACGCAAACTGCCGGAAGCATGGATGCAACTAACAGCGGGATTGCGGCTGTAAAAGCAACGCTAACACCGTTGGGGGTTAATCCGGCTGGGTATAGTATGGTAGACGGATCAGGGCTGGCAAACCGCGATCGCGCGAGTGCGGAAGCTTTTGTTCAAACCCTTCAGGCAATGGCACAAAGTCCTGATGCCCTGATCTACCGCAATTCTCTGGCAGTGGCAGGCATCAGCGGTACGTTGAAGACACGCTTTCGCAATACGGCTGCTCAAGGCAGACTGCAAGCGAAGACGGGCACAATCACTGGTGTAGTTTCTTTATCGGGTTATCTCAAGCCTGCCAATCATCCCGATGTTGTGCTGAGTATTCTCACCAATTACTCTGGTGCCTCAACGACCACTGTTAGAGGTGCCGTCGATGAAATTGTGCTGGTGTTAACGCGGTTGCGATCGTGCTAAGGAACGCGGATTTAATGCTAAGGAACGCGGATTTAATAAGGTGCAATTCTTTCTGTAGGGACGTTCCATGGAACGTCCCTACTACAGAAGGGAAATGTTTCAGATTAATTAATCCACGATCCTAAGACAACCGCTTGAGCAGCGGTGGATATTTATCAAGGCAGTGGCATTCATCAAGGCAGTGGCTGGAGGTGGTGCAATGCAGTCCTGTAAGAGGTATCGGTTGGATCAAGAACGATCGCTTGCCCGTAAGCGACCTGTGCCTTTTTTGGTTCGCTATTGCGTTCTAAGGCAACACCCAGGCTGTAGTGAAAGGCGGCATTTTTGGGGTTTAGCTGTACGGCTTTGTGGTACGCCGCGATCGCGCTGTCCAATTTGCCTTGAAGGACGAGAAGATCGCCTAAGTCGCTGTAGGCAGTGGTGTAATGAGGGTCAAGCTGAAGCACGCGCTGATGAATGGCGATCGCAGCATCCAGATGTCCTTGCTTTTTCAGTACGAGTCCCAGATGGTTATAAGCAAGCAGGTGATCAGGAGCAAGCTGAATGGCTTGGCGATAGGTGATGGCAGCGGCAGCCAGCTTCTCTTGTTTCATCAACAGATCGCCGATGCAGGTGTAGGTAAACGCATAATCAGGTTTGATAGCAACAACGTTACGGTAGGCAGCGATCGCGTCATCCCATTTCCCTTGCTTTTCCAGGGCATAACCAATATTGCTGTAGGCGAAGGTATAGCGAGGATCAAGATGAATGGCGGTTTGGTACGCCGCGATCGCGCCGTCTAAAATTCCCTGTTTTTCGAGAACAGAGCCGAGATTGTAGTGTGTAAACGCATCTAGGGGGTTGACGCGTAGGGCATTCTGGTAAATCATGCGTGCGGCAGCAAGGCGTCCCCGATCTTCCAGGTCAAGACCATGCTTTACATAAGCATCATAGGTAGTGCGGCAGGTTGTGATCGCTAACGCGGCTGCTAGAGCACCTCCTAATAAGAGCCGATAGGTCTTTGGTATTTGTAGAAAGCGGTTGGGTGCTGGTGCAAGCTGGCTAGTGAAAACATGCTGTATTGCCTGACGAAATTTCATGCGATCGAACCAGCGCTTTGCCCCGATTCTAACCGACGCAAAGAAGTTGTCTAGTCTGGGCAAGACGAACCTGTAAAGCAGGATTCAGGCTGTAGCGGGGACGGGCGGATATTGTTGCAAGACGTGCTTGAGGTATTGCCCTGTATAGGAGCGGCTGTTTTCGGCAACCTCTTCAGGCGTGCCAACGGCAATGATTTCGCCACCGCGATCGCCGCCTTCGGGTCCCAGGTCAATAATCCAATCAGAACAGCGGATCACATCCAGGTTATGTTCGATCACCAGCACAGTGTTGCCTTTGTCCACCAGCCGTTGCAGCACATCCAGCAGCTTGTGAACATCGTAGAAGGATAGCCCAGTCGTTGGCTCATCGATCAGGTAAAGGGTTTTACCGGTTGCGCGGCGGGATAACTCCGTTGCCAGCTTTACCCGTTGGGCTTCACCGCCAGAGAGGGTGGGTGCCGTTTGTCCGAGGCGCACATAGCCTAAA
Source organism: Leptolyngbyales cyanobacterium (assembly GCA_038253425.1). Lineage (GTDB taxonomy): Bacteria > Cyanobacteriota > Cyanobacteriia > Leptolyngbyales > Leptolyngbyaceae > Stenomitos. The sequence continues at coordinate 6,294 of JBBSHC010000171.1, forward strand.
CCCACATCCGACAGCGTTTGCAGTCGTGCGGCTGCCTGGGGAATGTTTTTGCAAAACTCCAGCGCTTCATCAACCGTCATGCCCAGCACATCGGCGATCGACTTGCCTTTGAATTTTACCTGAAGCGTTTCCCGGTTATAACGAGCACCTTTGCACACTTCGCACTGCACGTAAACATCGGGTAAGAAGTTCATCTCAATGACGTTCACGCCCTGCCCACCGCAGGCTTCACAGCGTCCACCTTTGACGTTAAAAGAAAATTGCCCTGGTTTGTAACCTCTCGCCTTGGCTTCGATCGTTTCGGCAAAGACATCACGAATGATATCAAATGTACCCGTGTAAGTCGCGGCATTGGAGCGGGGGGTGCGACCAATGGGCGATTGATCAATCACGATCGCTTTATCGAGTGCGTTGAGTCCCCCGATCGGCTCCATTTCTTTGGGTTGGGGAATCTTGCTGCCAAAATTGTTTTGCAGAGCGGGGTACAACAGTTCATTAATCAGCGTCGATTTGCCAGAGCCAGAAACACCCGTCACGCACACCAACTTACCGAGGGGAATATCCACATCTACCTGCTTCAAGTTGTTGCGGTAGGCATTGCGAATCTTGAGCACACGATTATTACCCGATCGCCGTTCCGCTGGCGTGGTAATGACCTGCCGTCCCGATAA